>CATXXF010000007.1 GCA_958403395.1 uncultured Collinsella sp. | reverse complement strand
CAGGGTATCGAGGCCAACCTCGTTGCCACGACTGGCTTCAACTACATCCAGGCCATCTGGTCGGTTTCCATCATCGCCCAGGGCGGCGGCGCCATCGGCATGTACCTCATTCACAAGAAGCACTCCAAAGAGCGCAACATCTGCATGTCGTCCTTTATTCCGACGCTGGTCGGTATCTCCGAGCCCGCTATCTTCGCTGCAAACATGCGCTATTCGATCATTCCGTTCATCTGCGCATGCATCGGTGCAGGCTGCGGTGGTGCCTTCGTGAAGTTCTTTGAAGTGCGCGCTATCGGTCAGGGTCTGACCGGTGTGCTTGGCCTGCTCATCGTTACGCCCGAGACTCTCGTGTGGTATGTGGCTGGTAATCTTATCGCCTTTATCGTGCCGATCTTCTTGATCTTTGCCTACAACAAGGCAAAGGGCGTTCCGACCACCGATGAAGAGGGCGCTGGTGCTGGCTTCGATGTCAGCTTCTAGTTGAGCCGTTCAGCGTAATGTGCGGATAAGTCCATTTGAGGAAGGGCGCTCGGCTCGTGCGAGTCGAGCGTCCTTCCCTATAGACGAGAAAGTCAATGGCGATGTTTAATCAAAAAAATAAGGTGACACGCGCGGACTATGATCAGTGGCGTGCCGGACAGGATGAGACGGCTGGTCGCATCGCGTCCGACCCCGATAGGCTCCTGTTCCATGTGGAGCCTGAGCTTGGCTGGCTCAACGACCCCAACGGTTTGGTTCAGATTGGTGATACGTATCACATCTATCATCAATACGATCCGTTCGATGCTGCGCATGGCGGTCCAGTGCTTTGGAACCATCTGACGACAAAGGATTTTGTGACGTACGAGAATCACGGCCCTGTGCTGTTCCCCGATTCCGATTTGGATTCGAACGGAGCGTATTCTGGTTCTGCCTTTGTACGCGATGGCAAGATTCACTACTTCTATACCGGCAACGTCAAGCATTTTGACCGCGATGATTACGACTACGTGTTGACGGGCCGTGAGCAAAACCAGATTCATATGGTTGCCGAGAATCCCGACGAATTGGGCGAGAAGTGCATAGCTGTTGGACCGGTTGATTACCCCGACGATATCGGTACGCACGTGCGCGACCCCAAGATCCTTGAGCACGATGGTATCTACTACATGGTTCTGGGCGCTCGTACGAAAGACGACCGTGGCTGCGTGCTTGTCTATACCTCGCGCAATCTTGAGGACTGGAGCTATGCGACGCGCATTGAGTTGGGCGAGAAGTTTGGCTTTATGTGGGAGTGCCCCGATCTGTTTGAGCTCGATGGCGAGCTTATTCTCGTTTGCTGTCCGCAGGGTGTGCCTGCCGATGGTTGGCGTTACCGCAATCCGCATCAGTGCGTGTGGTTCCCCATCGAGGCCGATTGGGAGGCGCCGAGCTTTAAAATCGTCGGGCAGGGCATGCCCCCGATGGTCGATGCCGGTTTTGATTTCTATGCTCCGCAGTCCTTTGAGGATGCTGCAGGCCGGCGTTTGATGATCGGATGGTCGGGTTGCCCCGATGCGACGGCAGAAAACCCGACGGTGGCGCGCGGGTGGCAGTGCGCGTTGACGGTGCCGCGAGAGCTGAGCATGCGCGATGGTAAGCTCTGCCAGCAGCCGGCGCACGAGATTGAGAGGATGCGCGGCGACTGCGTTCGCGCGACAGGCGGTGAAACCGTTGAGGAGCCGGGACGCCTGTTTGATCTTGTGGTTTCCTGTGAGGGCGCCAAGATGGTCGAGCTCGAAATCCGCAAGGGTGTCTTTGTACGTTATGCGGACGGGATGCTTACCCTCGACATGGGTGACGAAGGCTATGGGCGCGACCAAAGGTCGATCGAGCTCAGCGAGCTTCGCGACCTGCGCGTGCTTTCGGACACTACGATGGTCGAGATTTTTGCCAACAGCGGCGAGGCGGCACTTACGAGCCGTACCTATTCGCCGGCGGTTTCGGCGATGGGGTTGCATGCCGAGGGTGCGGCGTCGATGGATTTCTACCGCCTCGCGCATTAACCGTGCGTGGAGCACGATTGGACTTGCCGGGCGGAATGTGTCGCAGTTGCCGCAGCGAACTACCGTTTATCGCGTATAGCGACCGTTTGCGGGATAAGTAACACTCATTTATAAACCGTGTAAAATCTCAGTTAAGCACAGAGTTTTCCAGGGAGACGCTGTCCTTTGTTGTGTGCAAGGGGCGGCGTCTCTTTGGTGCTTGGATGCTGTTGTGCAACAGTGCGGCGGCGCGTGTCATGTATTGAAAAACCAACGTTGAGATGGGTCGTGATAATAATGGGCAAGTACGTAATCGTGGTTGAGTCTGGGTCGGATGTGACGCCGGAGCTCTGCGAGCGCTACGGCATCGTGCGCGTGCCCATGCACGTCACAGTTGGCGACGAGACCGTCGAGGACGGCTCCATCGATCCGCTTGAGATTTACTCGCGCTGCAACGAGTTTGGTGTGATGCCCAAGACCAGCGGCTGTGCGCCGGCAGATTTTGCGCACGTATATGACCGTATCCATGCCGAGCAGCCCGACGCGACTATTCTGCATCTCGCGTATTCCGAGGCAACGACCTGCTCCCATCAATCATCGAAGATCGCCGCCAAGGGTCGCGACTACGTCTACTCCATGGACACGCGTTTTGTCTCGGTGGGCCAGTCGCTCGTTGTCGTCGAGACTGCCAAATACATCGAGGCTCACCCCGATGCCACCGTCGACGAGATCTTTGCATTTACGAACTCCGTCATGGACCGTGTGCTGCTGGGCTTTGTTCCTACCGACCTAGCCTTCCTTAAGGCAGGCGGTCGTCTGTCCAACGTGGCATTCCTTGGCGCCCACCTGCTCAAGATTAAGCCCTGCATTGAGGTGACGGGCGGCAAGTTCGTGGCAACCAAGAAGTTCCGCGGCTCTATGCTCAAATGCGCCCGTGCCTTTATTGACCACATGGTTGCGAAGGGCGAGATTGACTACTCGCACATTGGCCTGGCGTATTCGGTGGGCCTTTCCCAGGAGCTGCGCGATGACATGGAAGTCTATGCGCATGACCTGGGCTTTAGGGACGTTACCTGGACTCAGGTCGGCGGCGTCATCTCGAGCCATTGCGGCCCGACCGCCTTCGGTGCGGTGCTCACGCTTAAGGCGTAAAGGCCTCAGGCGAGCGTTCTTCAGCCTGACATCTCGACGTAGACCCCAGCCATGGTGATGGGGGATAGATTAAAACGTGCCGTTCTAGTCTGAGACGTTTAAACGCAAACGCATGGGCTAGAATGGCTCTGGCATTTTAATTGGTTGCATCCAAGGAGAGGCAAGGTAGCGCGAATGGCAGAAATGACGCTTGAGGGTGTGGACGCTCGTCCCGAGGACTCTGCGTTTGCCCTTGGCCGCGTGCATTCGATCGAGACGATGGGAACGGTCGACGGACCCGGCATCCGCTTTGTGGTGTTTGTTCAGGGCTGTCCCATGCGCTGCGCGTATTGCCACAATCCCGATACCTGGTCGGTCAACGGCGGCACCATGGTGACCGTCGAACACCTGATGGATGAGTTCCAGAGTAACCACGAGTTCTATCGCAGCGGTGGAATTACGGTGTCCGGCGGCGAGCCGCTCCTGCAGCCCGAGTTTTTGGCCGACCTGTTCCGTGCAATGCACAACAACCCCGATGGCCGCGTGCATACCTGCCTTGACAGCTGCGGGTATGCGTTTGATCCCGGCCATCCCGAGAAGTTTGATGCCGTGCTCAACGAGACCGACATGGTGCTGCTCGACATCAAGCATGCCGATCCGGCTGAGCATAAAAAGCTGACCGGCTGCGATCCTGCACGTATCCTGGCGTTTGGCGATGAGCTTGCCCGTCGCAAGATCAAGGTCGTTATCCGCCACGTGGTTGTGCCGGGCATTACCGACACGGTGGAGGAGTGCGAGAAGCTCGGTCGCCTCATCGCTCCATGGCACAACGTGGTGGGCCTGGAAATGCTGCCGTATCACACGATGGGTGTCGTCAAGTACGAGCAACTGGGCATTCCCTATAAGCTCGAGGGCGTGCCCCAGATGGATACCGCGCGCATGCCCGAGTTGCGTAATGCCGTTATGACCGGCATGAAAAAGCGCCGCGCGGAGCTAAAAAACGCCATCGGCTAGCAAGTCTTTTGCTCCTCTACGATACCCGCGCTGCGGTGGTCTAGCGGCTTCGTATTGCGCGGTTGAGTCAAAATGCTGGTACCATACCGTGGATAGCAGTTTTCACGGGTTTGGGGGATGGTATGCCTACCATCGCAATCATCGGTGCACTCGAAAAAGAGGTTGCGCAGATTAAAGAAGAACTGAACGGCGCTCGTGTGGCACAAGAGGCGGGCTTGACCGTTGTCAACGGCGAGCTCGACGGTTTGTCCGTTGTTGCTACGACCGCTGGCATGGGAACCGTAAACGCCGCGGCGGCAACGCAGCATCTCATCAGCAAATATGCCCCGCAGGCCGTTGTGTTTTCGGGCATTGCGGGTGGCCTAAACCCTAAGCTCCATATTAACGACGTGGTTATAGGCAAGTGCCTGCGCTATCTCGATACTGACACGGCGCTCATCGCCGAGTCGGCGCCGGGGCTCGAGGAGTTTGTCTCGACGCCGGCGTTGGCTGATGTTGCCGCCGCCGTGCTTGCCGAGCATGGATTTGTGGATGCCTCGGCGGATGAGAATTCTGCGGAGAAGGACCCCAAGCAGTTCCTGTGTGGCACTATCGCCACGGGTGACCGCTTTGTTACGGGTGACGCCATGCGTAACGCTGCGATTGAGGCCACGCATGCCGATTGCGTCGAGATGGAGGGCGCGGCAATTGCGCACATCGCGGCCAAGAATGGTGTCGATTGCCTGGTGCTGCGCGCTATCAGCGATAATTGTGACGAGGCATATGACGCGTTTTGCGAGCGCGAGTTCGATCTGGATGAGTACGCTCGCACCGCGAGCGGCATCACGCTTGACATCGTTCGTCGTATCGCCGCCGCGCAATAGCACACCCGTTTTGTAAAAATCTACGACCAAGGAGTATCCATGGCCGATTCCATTAACTATCAGCTTGCCAAGTTTGTTGCCAGCTACGGCAAGGTTTCGCAGATCCCCGAGTCCACCTGTCCCGAGGTGAGCTTTGTGGGCCGCTCCAATGTGGGCAAGTCGTCTATCATGAACAAACTCTTTGGCCGCAAGAACCTGGTCAAGGTTTCGAGCACGCCGGGCAAGACGAGCAACATCAATTTCTTCGAGGCCGACGACGTGCACTTCGTCGACCTGCCGGGTTATGGTTTCGCCCGTCGTTCCAAGGCCGAGCGTGACCGCTGGGCCGAGCTCATCGGCGACTTCTTCGACTCGGAGCGCAGCTTTAACCTGGTTGTATCGCTGGTGGACATTCGCCACGACCCCAGTAAGCTCGACCATGACATGATCGACTACCTGCAGGGCAACGAGTTCAACTTTATCGTTTGCCTCACCAAGGCCGACAAGCTCAGCCGCACCCAGCAGGCCCGCCAGGCAGCAGCCATCAAAAAGCAACTCAACGTCCCGGCCGAGAACGTAATCATCACAAGCTCCCAGACCGGCGTGGGCATCGACGAACTCAAAAAGCGCATCGCCGAGGCCTGCCTCTAATCGGGCTGCAGCCCCTCAAAAGCTCTCATCTATATCACCCCAGTGATAGTTATTGGTAAACTATCACTGGGGTGATATTTTTTAGGAGGTCGATATGGAGCTTTGGCATGGGTCGGAGGTTGTTGTCGAACATCCATCGTTGGATAAATGCAGGCAATTCAATGACTATGGGCGCGGGTTTTATTGCACGCCACATGAGGAAATGGCAATGGAATGGGCATGCCGGACCGAGTCTGATGGCATTGCCAATCGATACGAGCTCGATATGGATGGCCTTTCGGTCTTGGATTTAGAGTCTGGGGAGTTTTCAATCCTCAATTGGCTTGCGATTTTGGCCGACAACCGGGAGTTTAATGTCTCGACGCCGCTGGCACGCGAAGGGCTTCGGTATTTGCTGGACAACTGTCTGATTGATATTTCTCCCTATGACGTCATCCGAGGCTATCGCGCCGACGATTCCTACTTTTCGTTTGCAAGACAGTTCGTTAACGGCATGATTTCGCTCAGGCAATTGCAGCGCATTATGTTTTTGGGGGATTTGGGCATTCAATATGCGCTTATGAGTGAGCGCGCGTTCTCGGCGATCAGGTTTCGCGATTGGAAGCAGGCCTCGGGAGCTGAGTTTTATCCCAAACGATTTGAGCGAGAACAGAACGCTCGACGAAAGTACCTGGATACGGTAAACGGATTTGACTCTGATGGTGTCGACATTAGGGACTTGATGGCAGGGAGGGTTGATTTAAATGATCCAAGAGTTAACGGATTATGGGCCGAGTAGGACATACCCCGTCTATTACCTTGAGGATGCAATGAACAACCTCGGGGATTGCTTCGACTATGCCGTTAACGATTACGGAGCAGAAGGATCGGAAGTTGCTGAACTCTTTTGCCTGAGCGGCGTAGCTCGCGAGTTTGAGCGCGGCAACGCATGGGTAGTGTCGGGAAAGTCGGGCGTTGAGCTGTTCGCGCTTATCGCCGAAAGGTCGGGCTATCAAAACGGGCCTATACCGGACTGCACCTATCGATTTGAGAAGACGCCGGAATATTGGGCGGGCTGGATGCTGGCATATCTGCAGTGGCGCCTAGGAGAGTCTTTCGAAGATCTGCTGCATGTCGTTCCGTTTGACGCATTGCGCAACCTGTACTACCCCTGGCATGAAGCCTCAGAGGAACGTGTGACGAGTCTTGTTTGCGATATGGCGAAGAAAACACCTCGTCAAACCAAGCTAGCGCTAGCAAGAAAGAGGCTCAAGAAAACCCAACAAGACCTGGCATATGAATCGGGCGTGTCACTCCGTTCAATCCAAATGTACGAACAGCGCCAGCGAAACATCAACGAAGCCTCGGTAACGACAGTGAGGGATATTGCAAAAGTCCTACACTGCAACATCGAAGACCTCCTAGAACCAGTCTTCGAATACAAAGAAGCCAGCGCAGCGTAAACTAAGCACACAGCCGATGCCCGCCTCTAGGAAGTGCTCCAGCCTAGCAAGAGCCCCCTATCAATAAAAAGCATGCTATCAGCCCGGCGCCCCTTCAAAGCGTGGGTCCCTGTAGACATCCTCAGCAAGGTGGGCGCAGGGACGGTCGGGATGTTCCCTCAAAATCATTCCGCAGCGCGAAGGCCCCTTGTCCGCCGCTCCGTAGGAGCAGGACAAGGGGCCTTCATGCGCGAGGACGATTTTGAGGGAACATCCCGACCGTCCCGGACAGGTATATGGGGAGGATGTCTACAGGTACTCGATTTGAGCGCCCTCGGTGTCGCACGTCAGAATATACGTATCACACTTGGGGAACTGCTCACGCAGTTTGACCTGTAGGAACTTTGCCACGATGGTGTCGTCAGTCACGGCCATGAGAGTCGAGCCGGAGCCACTGATCCAGATGGTCTTGGCGCCTCCGTTAAGGCAGGTGTCGCGCACGGCGTTGTAGTCGGGGATGAGGCGGCGGCGATAGGGCTCCTGGATGCGGTCGTCATTGGCGGCGGCAATCAGGTCAAGGTCGCCGGTCTCCAGGCCGCGCGTCATGCCGGCGATGCGGCCCATTTGCCATACGGCGGTGGAGAGTGGAATCTCCTGCGGCACAACCTTGCGCGCCTCGCTCGTATGCACCTCGTAGGGCGGAATCACGGTAATAAAACGCAGATGATCGCTCACCTCGTAGCGCAGGCACTGGGGGAGCGAATCGGTCGGCGTAAAGGAGCAGACGGCGCCGCCCAGGATAGCAGGGGCGACGTTATCGGGATGGCCCTCGACCTCGGTGGCAATGCGGACGAGCTCGGCACGGTCGACGGTGTGGCCCGTCAGCGCGGCGGCCGCCATGATGCCGGCGACGACGCAGGTGGAGCTGGAACCCAGGCCGCGGGCGACGGGCACGTCGGTCTGAATGTCGATAGCGACGGGGAAGGCCGGCTCGCCCCATGCGGCCAGTGCATCGACAAAGCTAACGTAGACCAGGTTGTTCTCGTTTTGGAATTCCTCGGGGCAGCCCGTGATGGTGAGCTTGTCGGCGCGCTCGAAGGTGAAGTGCGAGTAGAGGCTGACGGCCATGCCGAGGGTGTCGTAGCCGATGCCCAAGTTGGCGCTTGTTGCTGGGACGGTGATCTTGATCATGTGAGTCCTCCTGGCGTGCCTGGCTGTTTAGTTCGCTGCTCGGGCAGTCCTGCGCAAGACGGAAAGCACATTAAGTGCTTTCCTTTGCGTGCGGAACTCGCGACGAACTAAACAGCCAGGCACGCTGTGCGCGTTCGTCATCATCCCGGGGATTATCTGATGAAAGAAGGTGCGCCGGCTTTCGCCGGCGCCTTATAAGGGGTTTTAGTTGGTAGCCATCTTTTTTGCTGCGGACTCGACGTAGCTTGCCATCTCATCGACGTCGCAGACGTCTTCGAAGCGGACGGGCTTGGATTCGAGTTCGGCGAGCTGGGTCGGGGCAACCGTGTTGGTGGCCTGCTCGAGCACGCGCATGGCCTCAAAGTCGTCCTCGGGAACGTCGAGGCCCAGGGCGTCGCAGCAGGCGCGCGGGAACTTGTAGGGGCTGGCGGTCGAAAGCAGGACGCGGGCCTTGGCGCCCTCGGCGGGAGCGACCTGCTCAAAGACGTGATAACCACAAGCGGTGTGCGGGTCGATTACGTAGCCGTTCGCATCCCAGCAGCTCTTGATGGCAGTGCGGACCTCGTCCTCGCTGGCCCAGCCGCAGCCAAAGACGCTCTGAATCTTGGCCAGCAGCTCGGCGGGCACCTCGTAGCGACCCGTCTGCGCCAGCTGCTCCATAAGGCCGGCAACGAGCTCGCAGTCGCCATCGGACAGGAAGTACAGCATGCGCTCCAGGTTGGAGCTGATGAGGATGTCCATCGACGGCGAGATGGTCGTGAAGAACGGGCGGTTGCGGTCGTAGACGCCGGTAGTCAGGAAGTCAGCCAGCACGTTGTTCTTGTCGCTCGCCACGACGAGCTTGGCGACGGGCAGACCCATGCGCTTGGCATAGTAGCCGGCCAGGATATCGCCAAAGTTGCCGGTCGGTACGCAGAACTCCACGGCGTCGCCGGCCTCGATGGCGCCGGCGCGCAACAGCTGCGCATAGGCGGCAAAGTAGTAGACGACCTGCGGTACCAGACGGCCGACGTTGATGGAGTTGGCACTCGAAAGCACCGTGCCTGCGGCCTCCAGACGCTCGGCAAGCTCCTTATCGGCAAAGATGCGCTTGACGGCGCTCTGGGCGTCGTCAAAGTTGCCGCGGATGCCGCAGACGGCGACGTTGTCGCCCTCCTGCGTGGACATCTGCAGGTTCTGGACGCGGCTGACCTTGCCCTCGGGATAAAAGACGGTGATGCCCGTGCCCGGAGCGTCGGCAAAACCGGCGAGTGCGGCCTTACCCGTGTCGCCCGACGTGGCGGTGACGATCATGATGCGCTCGGCGCCGCCGTCCTTGGCGGAAGTGCGGGCCATCAGACGGGGGAGCATCTGCAGGGCGACGTCCTTGAAGGCGCTTGTAGGGCCGCCAAAGAGTTCCATCACATAGGTCTGAGGGGCGTCAACACCCGGCGCAGCGTCGAGTTTGACGAGCGGCGTAACCTCTTCACTCGCGAACGTGCCGCGGTATGCCTCGTCGACACACGCCGAAATTTCTTCGGCCGTGTAATCATTCAGTAACATTCCCAACACATCTTGAGCGATTTCAAAGTACGATTTAGCTGCAAGCGAGCTGATATCGACCTGCTGGGTGCCGAGCTCGTCCGAGACAAACAAACCCCCGTCGGGAGCGATGCCAGTGCGGATTGCCACCTTACTTGAGCACGATAAAGTGCGTCCTCGTGTACTATGATAAGTTCCCATATAACACTGCTCCTCGGATGCCTTGGTCCCAATCGGTGAAACCATGGTATCAGAGCACGCAAAATAGGTTCGCAGAGGCTTTTAGAAAGGTAACCTCCAGCCCATGATTAAGATTGCCAAGTTTGGCGGCTCGTCGGTCGCCGACGCCGAACACTTCAAGAAGATCAAGGCCATCGTCGATGCCGACCCTGCCCGCCGTTTTGTGGTGGTTTCTGCCTGCGGTCGCCGCTTTAAGGGCGACACCAAGGTGACCGACCTGCTCTACCTGGTTAACGCGCACGTTAAGTATCACGTGTCGTGCGAGGAGTTGCTCGAGGACATTGGCCAGCGCTATTTTGATATTGCTGACGAGCTGGAGCTTACCTATCCCATCCGCGAGGAGTTCGCGGCCTTTGCCGAGCGCGCCCGCTCGGGCGGTTACTCCACCGAGGAGCTCGTGAGCCGCGGTGAGTACTTCACCGCTCGCCTGATGGCCGAGTACCTGGACCTGCCGTTCCTGGACGCCGCGACGGTTGTGGCGTTCCATCACGACGGTACGCTCAGCATGAATCGCACCTCCGAGCTGGTGCAGGAGTACGGTCAGCAGGGCGGCTTTGTTATGCCCGGTTTCTACGGCGCGACGCGTGAGGGCCAGATTAAGCTGCTCGACCGTGGCGGCGGCGATATTTCCGGCTCGATTCTGGCCAAGTGCTTGGGCGCCGATCTGTACGAGAACTGGACCGACGTCTCGGGTTTCTATTCTGCCGATCCGCGTATTGTTCCCGAGGCCCAGCCCATTGCGCGCGTTACCTACGAGGAGCTGCGCGAGCTTTCGTACATGGGCGCAAGCGTCCTGCACGAGGAGGCCGTGTTCCCCGTGCGCGAGGCGGGTATTCCGCTGGTCATCAAGAACACCAATGCGCCGCAGGACCCCGGCACCATCATTAGCGAGACGGCTGATGAGGGCGAGGCGGAGCCCATCATTACCGGCGTGACCGGCAAGCGCGGTTTTGTCGCCATTAACGTGGCCCGCGACCGCACCAAGCCGCGCGTCGGCTTTATGCGCCGCGCGCTTTCGGTCTTCGAGCGCTATGACGTTTCCGTCGAGCACATGCCCACCGGTGTCGACCGCTTTGGCGCCGTGGTGCAGGAGCAGGACGTGCACGATTCGCTGTACTCGCTCGTGGGCGACATTCAGCAGGAGGTCGAGCCGCTCGAGATCGAGGTTGTCGAGGGCTTGGCGCTCATCGCGACTGTCGGCCGTAACCTGCGCGGCCGCGCGGGTATCTCGGGCCACCTGTTTGGCATGCTTGGTCAGGCCGGCGTGAGCGTGCGCATGATTTCGCAGAGCTGCGACGAGATCAATATCATCATCGGTGTGGAGGAGAAGGACTTTGATCTGGCGATTCAGACCATTTACCGCGCCTTCTCCGACGAGAACGGCATTGTGAAGGTCTCCGACCTGGAGGCTCCCGCGCCGGTCGATCCCGCCCTGGTCGCGCTCCACAAGTAGCTGCCATCCCGTTGATTTTTTGGACATGTCTCATAAATCTACGGCGGGGCGTTTCGTTTCGGTTTCGTTTCGACGGGGCGGGTTTCGTGTCCGCCCCGTTCTTGTATACACTGGCAACAATAATCGGCCTGCTCGGCGTGCGGGCAAAAGCCACAACCTTTAAAGGGGGAAGCATGAAACAGTACACGGTTGCTATTTTGGGCGCGACGGGAGCCGTGGGCACCCAGATGCTCGAGTGCCTCAACGAGCAGGAGTTTCCGGTCGGTAAGCTCAAGCTGCTGGCGAGCGCACGCTCTGCGGGCAAGACCGTCGAGTTCCGCGGTGAGCAGATCGTGATCGAAGAGGCTTGCCCCGAGGCCTTTGAGGGCTGTGACATTGTGCTTGGTGCCGCCGGCGACGATATCGCGAAGGAACTGCTGCCCGAGGCCGTCAAGCGCGGCGCCGTCGTAGTCGACAACAGCCATGCCTTCCGCATGGACCCCGAGGTGCCGCTGGTCGTGCCCGAGATCAATGCCGACGATATCAAATGGCATCACGGCCTTATCGCCAATCCCAACTGCGCGACCATCATCGGCCTGGTTCCCACGTGGCCGCTGCACCAGCTCGCCGGCGTGAAGCGTATGATCGTGTCCACGTATCAGGCAGCTTCGGGCGCCGGTGCCCCCGGTATGGCCGAGCTCGAGGCTCAGCTGGCCGCCCTGGGCCGTGGCGAGGAGATTCCCGAGCCGCGCGCTTTTGCCGCCCAGCTGGCGAGCAACCTGATTCCGCAGATTGGCGGCGTCAAGGAGGAGGGCTTTACCTCCGAGGAGATGAAGCTGCAAAACGAGGGCCGCAAGATTATGCACCTGCCCGAGCTGCGCGTGAACTGCACCTGCGTGCGCGTGCCCGTGCTGCGTTCGCACTCCGAGAGCATTACGCTCGAGTTTGAGCGCGATATTACGGTCGAGGAGGCCCGTGCTGCGCTGGCTGCCGCTCCCGGCGTCAAGCTGGTTGACGATATGGCTGCCGAGGATGCGCACGATCGCTTCCCCATGCCGATGGACACCTCCGACCAGGACCTGATTTGGGTCGGCCGCGTGCGTCGCGACATCTCGAACCCCGAGGCCGCGCGCGGTATCACCTTCTGGTGCTGCGGCGACCAAATCCGTAAGGGCGCGGCAACCAACGCCGTCCAGATCGCTAAGCTGCTCTGCGAGTAGTGTGGCCTGTCCGGCGGGGGCCGGGCTTAGTTTTCAGAACGTCCTCGACCATGTGTGGCGCCTTGTCCTGCTCCTTCGGAGCCGCGGACAAGGCGCCACACTGGTCTGCGGAGTGTTCTGAAAACTAAGCCCGGCCTCCGCCTGCGGTGACGCTGCTGCGAGCGGCCTGCGATGGGGCCGTTGTTGGCTGGGGCCGCTGGGCTGATGTGAGGGCACGTGGCCGTTGCGGGCCCTGGCCCCGGCGGCGGCCTCGGCGCTTTGCGCCTGCCGCCTTTGGGGACTGTGGGGCGCGGCCGGCAGCTGCGGCGCGTTGCGCCTGCTGCCTGGGGTGACTGCGGGGCCGTGACGGCAGCCGCGGCGCTGTCGCGCCTGCTGCCTGGGGCGACTTTGGGGTTGGGGTGAATCGGGGTCTAATACTTTCCCGTGAAGTGAACGAGCTTATTTGGACCCCCGAAGTATTGGCATATTTTGACCGCTATTTCCTGCGGTTTTACAGCGTGAATCCTGCGGTTTTTTGGGCTAAAGGTGTGGATGCTCCGGGGCTTCGTTTTTACTCGTTCACTTCTCGGGAAAGTATTAGAGCTCAGCTGATAGAGGTACCTCTCTGGCGTCGAAGCCCTGCGTCTTCTTCGCTTGATTGGGGAAAACAGCCTCGCTTAAGCAATTGCGAGCCCGCCCAGACGTATCTGTGGGGTTGTCTGCACAATTCGCGGTATTATGTTGCGGAGTTTTGAAAGGAGCCGCTGGTGGTCACGACGACGTTTGCTTCGCCTTTGGGCGAAATCCTGCTTGCCGCTGATGGCCGCGGTTTGACGGGGCTTTGGTTTGAGGGGCAGGAGCACTTTGGCTCCACGCTTCTCAAAGAAGATCCCGAACATGTTGAAGGCGCCGATGCGGTTTCTGGTACCGGTGGGATGTCTTCGGTGAGTCCGGCAAATGGCGCGGCTTCTTCGGTGCTTGAGCGTTCTTGGGCTTGGCTGAATGCTTATTTTGCGGGGCAGGAGCCTCGGTTTACGCCGCCGTTGCATATGATTGGCACGGCGTTTCAGCGTGAGGTTTGGTTTGAGCTGCTTTCTATCCCGCGTGGCGAGGTCGCTACGTATGGTGAGATCGCCCAGCGTGTTGCGGCTCGACATCGTGTACCGGGAAACGAAGCACCTGTTGTGTCTCCCCGTGCCGTGGGGGCCGCGGTCGCGCGGAATCCTATTTCGATCATTGTGCCGTGCCATCGCGTGGTTGCCGCCGACGGCTCGCTTAACGGATATGCCGGCGGGCTTGACCGCAAGGAGTGGCTGCTTCGGCTCGAGGGCGCGTACGAGGAATAACGTTCGAGCACTTTGCATAGCCAAGACGCCGTGAAAGAACGGGATGCGCTTTCCGAATGGCGTCCCAAACGGAAACCGTGTCCCGGAATACAGCCTTAGAGTGGGATGCCGTTTCCGGTTGAGACCACTTGCTTGGACATCTTTCTACGCCCGCTTCTGCAGGGCATAGATCGACTTATCCATGTTGAACAGGTAAGCCGCGACGCAGACGATGAAGAATGCCGGCAGATTACCGAAACCGAAGACTTCGCAGCCAATCAGGATGGGTGCGAGCAGCGTATTGGTGGCGCTGCCAAAGACGGCTGCGTAGCCCAGCGCGGCGCAAAGCGCGATGGACATGCCGAGTTGAGCCTCGTTATGGCGACATCTGGGTAACAGAAAGGCCCGCGTTCCTCAGAGGCAAGATAGGCAATTCTGCTTTTGAGGTAGATCTCAATTCTGCCGACCGCATCAAACATTAACTGCCGGAGGGCTCGGTCAAATTCATACGTGTAGATGATGGTTTCGAATGTTGTGCCTTCGCGAAAGATGGTAATCCCGGACTTGCATTTGGTTTTGTAGGGAAACCAGTAGGCCGACAGTCTGTAGTGGCCGACTTCGACCAAAGCTCGCTCGAGTTCGCTTTGATCAGAGCACTTAAGACCCCTGTATTCTGTCAATAGTGCTATTTGTTCGTTGATGGATATCCGCGACTTCCGGTATTTCATTTAAGCCTCTTGATAGAAAAAGAGCTGGAGTTGCGCGTCGTTGAGAGGCTTTCCAGCTTTAGCAAAACAAACTTATAAGATGCGACGGGCCGCGTCAAGATAATTACCGGACGGCCTAGGAGGCGGCTGGTTGGCTGGCTTAAAACCTAGCGCGTGAGATGACGCTCCACGCTATTCAGCGCGCTTGATAGGATGACGAACCACAGTCTTAAGTTTCTCCGGTGCACATTTGCGTGGATCGGAGAGATAGATTTCGTGATGGAAACGGGTGTCTGAGAAGTCGGGGACATAGCCCTGCTCGGCCGTATATTCATGCATAGCGTCTACGGTTGCCGGCTCGCTGTCATAGGGCCCGGTGTGCATGCATTGAACGCAGAGACCCTCGTCAACTTTAAGCAGCTCGACGGCGGAAAAGTCCAGTTTCTTTTTGGTTGTGGCTTCCGCGACTGCCCAGTCAAAGTCATCTCGGGTGACGAAATCGGGCAGGCGGATGCACGAGATAAAGTTGAAATCGTCCTTGCGTACATAATCGATGTCGTCGCTCGGGGAGTCTTGCCACCAGAAACCCTCGAGCGGCGGTACCACAAAGTCGAAATAGCCTTCGATACTCCTTGAGCCTTTCTTCGACATCTTAACGGTATAGGCGATGCCGTAAAGCAGCGGCAGGGCATTTTGATACTCGCCACCTTCGGTATTTGGGTCGCCCTTTCCGCGAACGGCAACGTAGCTCATAGGCGGGACAGTTATGATACTCGGCTTGCTTGCGGGTTTGTAGAGCTCCTTGCATTCCTTCTTAAAGTCGAACGCCATGTTGGCCGCCTTTCTGCGTATTGGCCTGCTTAGATAGCTGAATCATATCATAGAAACGAACAGCTGTTCGAATGATTTGGCTGACAGATTGAGATGCGTGCGTTGTGTTTGGCGGTCGGCCTGACTCCGTCGATGATTTCTCTGCCTCCCCGGCGCCTCATTTATAGCTGCCATTTCCCCATATAAAACCTGCCAAAATAAACCTGTCCCTTTTTGGTGGGTGCGAAATGGGTAATACTAAAGAGTTATCCGACCAGATGGGAATTAATCGATGGCTTATATCGAATTCAAAGACGTCATCAAGGCGTACGGCGAGGGCGATGCCCGCATTCACGCGCTCGACGGCGCGAGCTTTACCGTTGAGCGCGGCGAGCTCGCCATTATCCTGGGCGCCTCGGGTGCCGGCAAGACTACGGCGCTCAACATCCTGGGTGGCATGGATACGGTAACCTCCGGCACTGTGACGGTGGACGGGCGCGACGTGAGCTCCGCCAACGAGGCGCAGCTCGTGGAATACCGCCGTGCCGACGTCGGCTTTGTCTTCCAGTTCTACAATCTGGTCCCCAACCTGACGGCGCTCGAAAATGTCGAGCTTGCGGCGCAGATTTGCCCCGATTCGCTCGATGCCGAGCAAACGCTTCGTCAGGTTGGCCTGGGCGACCGTCTTGCTAACTTTCCGGCGCAGCTTTCGGGCGGCGAGCAGCAGCGTGTGGCCATCGCCCGCGCGCTGGCCAAGAACCCCAAGCTGCTCCTGTGCGACGAGCCCACGGGCGCACTCGACTACAAAACCGGCAAGCAGATCTTGCAGCTGCTACAGGACACCTGTCGCAAGCAGGGCATCACGGTCATCATCATCACCCATAACTCCGCGCTGGCGCCCATGGCCGATCGCCTGATCCGCTTTAAGAGCGGCCGCGTGGAGAGCGAGACGGTCCAGCAAAATCCCGTGCCTATCGAGACGATCGAGTGGTAGCGCCCATGGACCAAGATCGCCAAAACAGCCAAAACCACGATACGGAGCATGCAGACCGCGACTGGGAGTTCGCGACCTACCGCACTGCTCAAAGCTCAAACGATATGGTCCCGACGATTTTTCGCCGTGGCATTTACCGCACAATCCGAGGCAGTCTTAAGCGCTTCTTGTCAATCGTGGTCATCACCGCGCTTGGCGTGAGCGTGATGTGCGGCCTTAAGGCGGGCTGCGAGGATCTGCGCGATTCGGTTGACGCCTACTTTGACCAGCAGAGTGTCTATGACATCAACGTGCAGTCGACCTATGGCTTTACGCGCGACGATCTTTCGGCTATCCAAGAGGTCGACGGCGTCGAGACGGCCGAGGGCATCTACACCGAGACCGCCTACACCGCCGTGGGCACAACGCGCGAGCGCGTGGTCGTGCAAAGTCTCTCCAAGGAGAACATCGATCAGCCGGTGCTCGTGAACGGCGATTTGCCTGAGAGCGCCGATGAGGTCGCGGTGACTTCGAAGTTCCTGAAGGCTTCGGGCAAAAAGCTCGGCGATACGGTGAGTTTTGCCGCCAATGACGCGAGCTCGTCGAACCAAAGCGCCAAGGATCAGTTTGCCGCGGGCGATTACACCATTACGGCCGAGGTCCTCGATCCCACCGACGTGAGCTCCGACTCGACAGTCAACGCCTTTCGCGCTGCTTCGGCGGCGGACTATAAGTTCTATGTGAGCGAGGACGCCGCGACATCTTCTTCCTACTCCGCTGTCCACGTGATCGTCGAGGGGGCCAAGGATCTCAACTCCTATTCGGATGCCTACGCGGCAAAGATCAATGAGGTCAAGGGCAATATAGAGAAGATCCGCGAGGAGCGTGAGAAGGCGCGCGCTCAGGAGCTGACGGTCGACACGCCGACAAGCTTGGATGCGGCCGAGCGTCAGGCCGCCATGCTCTTTGGGATCGAGCAGGATAACATCAACCGCATGGCAGAGGGCAGCGAGGAGCGCGTGCAAGCGCAGGCCGACCTGGACCAGCGCCGTGCCGCCGCCGACCAGCAGTTTGCCGATGCCCGCGCCGAGCTTTCCGATCTGGGAGAATGCACCTGGTACATCCAGGACCGCGGCAATATCGCAAGCTACTCGAGCGTGGAGAGCGATAGCTCGTCAATTGAGGCCATCGCCACGGTGTTCCCGTTCATCTTCTTTATCGTCGCCGTGCTCATCAGCCTCACTACCGCCACGCGTATGGTCGAGGAGGAGCGCACTCTCATTGGCCTGTACAAGGCGCTCGGCTACTCGCGCGAGCGCATCCTGTCCAAATATGTGGACTATGCGCTGTGGGCGTGCCTGATCGGCGGCGTGCTCGGCAATATCATCGGATTTGTGGGCCTGCCGCTGTTCCTGTTTACGGTGTTCGACGACATGTACTCGCTGCCCCAGATGCTGCTTTCGTACGACATTGTGTCCTCAATCGTCTCGGTGGCGCTGTTTGCCGTGGGCGTGGTGGGTGCCACGATTATCGCCTGCCGCCACGAGATGGCCGAGACCCCAGCCTCGCTCATGCGTCCCAAGGCCCCGCGTGCCGGCTCGCGCATCTTGCTCGAGCGCATCGGCTTTATCTGGCGCCGCATGGGCTTTTTGAACAAGGTCGCTGCACGCAACCTATTCCGCTATAAAAAGCGTGCCTTTATGACCATCTTTGGCATCGCCGGCTGCACGGCGCTTGTGATTTGCGGCATGGGCATTCGTGATACGTCGGTCGCGCTTTCGCCCAAGCAGTACGGGCATATCACGCGCTATGACTTGCTGGCGGTTGCCAATCCCGATGACTTTACGCAGACGTGCGCGGCGCTCGACGAGCGAAGCGCGGTCAAGGATTCCGGTGTGACCGTAACTTCGACGCTGCCGATCATGACCGACAACGTCACCTTTACATTTGGCGGCAAGAGCGAGACCGTGCAGCTGATTGTGGTGCCCGATGACCGCGCGAACGACCTGGACGACTACGTGCGTCTCGAGGATGAGTCCAAAGAGCCACTGTCTTTGCGTGACGGAGACGTGTATCTGAGCAAGAGTTCACAGCTGGTTCTTGGGATTCAGCCGGGCGACACGGCGCAGGTCCAGGATTCGTCGCTCAACGTCGCCAAGGTCAAGGTCAGCGACATCTCGCTCAACTATCTGGGCAACACGCTTTACATGACGCAGAGCACCTATGAGCGCGCGTTTGGGCGCAGCGTTCGCCTCAATGGCATCTTTGCGCTGCTCAAGGGTTCGTCGACCGACCAGATTGCGTTTAGCAAGAAGCTTAAGAGTGACGGCTGGCTTTCGATTTCGAGCACGGCCGAGCATTGGGAGAACTTTGAGGCGAACTTCACTATTATCAATTCCGTCGTGGTGCTCGTGACCTTTATGGCGGCGTGCCTGTCGTTTGTGGTGGTGTTTACGCTGTCTAATACGAATATTTCGGAGCGCGAACGCGAGCTGGCGACCATCAAGGTGCTGGGCTTCCGCCGTGGCGAGGTGCACCACTACGTCAACAAGGAGACGTTGATCCTCACGGCGATTGGTGCCGCGCTGGGCGTTCCACTGGGTGGTGCGTTGGCCGAGAGCTTTACGTACATCCTGCAGATGCCGTCGCTGTACTTTGACGTTGAAGTCGAGCCGCTGAGCTATGTGCTTGCCGTGGTGCTGTCCTTCGGCTTTACGTTTATCGTCAACCTCGCCACCAACCGAACTCTCAATAAGATCGACATGGTCGGCGCCCTCAAGAGCGCCGAGTAACCTGCCAAAAAGGGACAGGTTTATTTTGGCAGGTTTTATTTGGGCAAACGCCGGACAACCATTAGGTGGCCCGGCGTTTGCCCCGTTTTGCTAGGGATGTTTGTCGTTCGGTGCTCTTACTGGCCAATCCAGTGTTGCGCATAGCTCTTAATGTCCTCGGTAAAACCGTCAAGGTCGTCAAGGGTAATCACGCTGTCGATAAGCAAATTGGCTATCTCGCGGTGCATTGTGCTGCGGCGAATGTCGTTTGCAATTACGCCTGAGGACAGCTTGTCTCTATTGAGGCTCTCTTCTAGTGCCCAAAATCTACTGGACGCTTCGCTGTCGCCATTCAGTATCTCAACGTACTGGCCGATGAGCTTTTCCATATAACGTTCTTGCCATTGAGGAAGCATTTTCTTAAACAGCTTCCAGTCGCTTTCGGCTACGTCGCGCATATGTCCTCCGCTCGTCAAACGGGCTTTTCATTTGCCTTTCATTCTATTTGCTTTTCGCTCGCAGGCGTGGATGAGAGGCCCTCTTTAGCCTTCGAGATTGGGTTTGAATGGGTCGTATGCCACAAAACGGGCCTATCTACTACGTTTAATTGGATACCCTCAACTATGCCGGGAAAACGAAAAATAAAACCGCAGGTAGAAGGCCTGTCGATTTTCGAAAAATGCGGTCATGGTTGGCCTCTTCGAGTTAAACGTAGTAGATGGGCCCTTTTCGTGGCGGACCATCAAACGAACGCCGACGCTTGTGCTGTAGCCGCTCCGATCATTCGTAAGTTGCGGTGGAATAGTTCCTAAACTCGACTACTCAAGGCTAAAACCGGAACTATATCACCGCAACTTAGGAGGGATGGGCGGGGGAGTACTAGTTGGGTGCTGCTGTCGGGCTGGGATGGTTTAGGCTCGCTTGCGATGCTTCCATTGTTTACGGCACCAACGCATGAGTGCTTTTACGACCGGGATGGTGATGAGGATTACCCAGGCGGGATGGGGTTGCCCCAGGTAGAGCCACATGTAGAGGAACCATGCCTCGGCACTGACTGAATAGACTACATCGATTAGCTTAGATAAGTGGCGTCGATCGATAAAGTCACCAATCGCGTAATAGACGGGAATCAGAAAGACGAGGAAGAGTCCCGTAGCCCATGTGCCGTAGACAATGCCGAGCACCAGATAGGCGAAGGCGACAAGCACGGGGAAGGGGAATTTGTTCCATGTACGTCCGACCTTGGTGTGGAAATGCTTGCCATGATGGTCGAGCTTGTCATGTGCTTCCTTCCAGCTGGAAAACGTCTCGCCGTCGATGGTGACGGTGCCGTCGTCATTGGTATGCACGCTATGTCCATCGTCCTCAAGCGTATCGATATGCAATCCGCCTGGCCCCACATGGACCTCTTCACCCTTGCGCTCGTTGGTCACATGGATGCCGCTCCAGCCAACATGGACTTCCTCGCCTTTATTGGGATCAATGACGTGAATGCCGCGCGCGAGGGAAATATCGACAAGTGGTTTGTCGCCGCAGTCGGCGTGCTCGGCAGAATCCTCAGCCTCTTCAGCCTTATCTGAAGCTTTGGTGCCGGCGTCGCTGTTCTGCGCCTCATCATCAGCCTGCGAGTCGTCAGTACTATCCACCGTCTTCCCATACAACAGCTCATCCAGCGACACGCCATACAGCGCGGCGAGCGCAATAAGGTTATCGGTATCGGGCGAGCATTCGCTGCGCTCCCATTTACTGACAGCCTGACGACTCACACCCAGCTGGGCGGCAAGCGCCTCCTGAGAAAGCCCGGCAGCCTTGCGGCGATCAATGAGCCGCTGCGCCATCGCAAGATCCATGACAGTTCCTTTCATATGGTGACCATAATCGAATGAGCCGAGTATGCCGAGAACAACCGGTAGCGACCACCATTTCTAGTTAGAATCTGCCCCAACCCTACCGCAATTACCGGTAGCAACCCCTAACGACCAGCCATTTCAGGACAAATGTCAGTGCAAGTAGCAGCCAAGAGCCCCCACTCAGTAAGTTGCGGTGGAATAGTTCTTAGATTCAGCCATTTGCGGGCTAAGCAGGAACTATTTCACCGCAACTTAATTTCAGACCAGGCACCCGCAGCAAGAAGACGAATAACCTCGGCGAGTATGTAAACGCAGGGCCCTCCGACCCCGCCCGACGATTTCGATTGGCGACCTTTGACGGAGTCAAGGGAGGAGCCAAATCGAAATACGTCGGGCGGGGTCGGAGGGCCCGATGGGATAGATTCCAGCCGAGACTATTCGTCGCCGAAGCTGATGCCCAGCGCCTTGGCCTCGCGCACCAGGTCGCTCTGGGGATCGACATACTTGAGCTTGCCGGCGACCTCCTCGAGCGGCATGTGGCACATCTTGCCGTCGCGCAGGGCGATCATGTAGCCAAACTCGCCGCGTAGGCAGCCAAGTGCCGCCTCGACGCCGCACTGGGTCGCAAAGATGCGGTCCTGAGCGTCGGGTTGGCCGCCGCGCTGCGTGTGGCCGGGGATGGCGACGCGGGTCTCACGACCGGTCTTGGCCTCGATCTCCTTGGCGATGTCGTAGACAATCGACGGGCTCGTGCGCTCGGCGAGCTTCTTCTTGTACTCCTTCTTGGACAACGCCGCGTCCTCCTTGGAGATAGCGCCCTCGGCGACGGCCACGATGGTAAAGCGGCTGCCGGTCTCCATACGATGCTCGATGGTCTTGATGACGTTGTCCATGTCGTAGGGGATCTCGGGAATCAAGATGACATCCGCGCCGCCCGCGACGCCGGCGTACAGCGGAATCCAGCCAACCTTGTGGCCCATGATCTCGATAACGAACACGCGGCCGTGACTCGAGGCGGTGGTGTGGATGTCGTCGATGCACTTGGTGGCGACGTCGATGGCGCTCGTAAAGCCAAACGTCAGCTCGGTGCCCCAGGTGTCGTTATCGATGGTCTTGGGCAGGGCGATAACGTTGAGGCCCTCTTCGCGCAGGCGGTTGGCGGTCTTGGTGGAGCCGTTGCCGCCCAGCATAAACAGACAGTCGAGCTGCAGCTTATGATAGGTGTGGACCATCGCCGGCACCTTCTCGACACCATCGGCTTCGGGGGTATCCAGGCGCTTGAACGGCGTGCGGCTCGTGCCCAGGATGGTGCCGCCGCGGGTGAGGATGCCGCTAAAATCGGCGGGCGACATGACGCGGAACCTGCTGTAGATAAGGCCCTGGTAGCCGTCCTCAAAACCATAGATCTCGATAGGTTCTTCGCTATTGGTCATAAGCGTTTTGACAATGCCGCGCATGGTGGCGTTGAGCGCCTGGCAGTCGCCGCCACTGGTAAGAAGACCGATCCTGAGCATGATGAATCCTTCCGGGCAAGTTATAACATGCGCATAAGTTTACCCCCGCACACTGTTGATACGGGGGTAAACGTGTTAGCTCAAGCGTATGGAAATGTAAGCAACGTCAGGGAACGTAAGGTCGACGGGCCTGGCTCCTTACAGTGCGAAGGCGTCGACGTCGCCCCAGTGGCGGCGCAGCGTAATGGCGGCGGCGGGTTCGGTATTGTCAAAGACGACCGACCATTGCGTATTGCTGGTGATGTCTTCCGGATTGGGCTCTTGCGCTGCGGCACGCAGGGCTTCCCAGACAATCGTTTCGTCCTGGGCACCGACATGGGTATCAAGGACATCGGCGATTGCAACGGCGCGCTCTTTACCATGGCCCAGCTCGCCATTCTTTTGGTTGGGCAGCACTTCGTCGCCATAGCAGGCGTAGAAGTTCGTAACCTGGCGTACAGGAGTCGCTTTGAAAGCGCGGTCCGGATCGCGCGGGTCCCACTCTACTACGCGCGCGTCACCGGCGGCGTCGTTGATAAAGAAGTGGTAATCGCGTCCTGCCATGGCGTGCATGTCGTAGGCGGAAAGCAGGTCGACAGCTTCTTGCGTGGTGGCGGCACGGTCGAGCACCAGACGGATGGCGAGCGAGGTATTGATGACGGGGCGTTGCGTGTCCTGGTCACAGGGCTTGGAATCCAGGGTGAGTACGGCAATGGACACGCCGCATTCGTTAACACCGTCGAGCTGGGCAAACGGTCCCATGAGTGCGGCGGCGCGTCCGGCGACGGAGTCAAGCGGAGTGTTGGCGCCCAGGTTGTTAAGGGCGGCAAACCCGATGGAGGCATAGCCGCCGCGTGGGTGATTGCGCACCAGCAGCGCCGAGGTGTCGTCCTTAAAGTCGTAATTGCGACCGGTGCGCACGCGGCCTTCGGCATCTACGGCGACAAAAGCGCTGCAGGCAAACTGGGGCGCCTGGACATGTACCGGCACACCGGGCAGCACCTGCGCCACCACGGCATCGATGTAGGCCTGGTCGTCGCGCACGCCAGCGGCGATGATGCGATCAAGATCGTAGTCGTAGGCGATGTCGATTGCGTACAGGTCATAGCCATCCGCGTAGCCGGTCAAGCGTTTGAGCGACGCGGCGGACTTGATTTGCTTGTGATAAACGATACCGGTGGCAGCGGCAAGGCCGACGGCGACTCCCGCGACACCGCAGGCGATGGCAATGTTACGTGGCTTCATGACGGCTCCTCTCGTCCTGTTAGTGTAATTGTCGCAAAAGGAACGCGGGCATGATGGCTCAAGTTGGTGAGCGGTGCGGGATTAAACACGGAATGAAGAGTGCAGCGCTGGCGCGGCGGGGTATGCTGGAAGGGACCATCAACCCAGCGAAAGGGAAGAGCATGACGGATCAGGAAACGCCCGAGCGCGCGCATGTGACGGCCGACGATATCGAGGCTGCCAACGACCTTATCGACTTTATCGAGGCATGCCCCAGCATGTTCCATACGGCAGCGACCATTATGGCCGAGCTCGACGAGGCGGGCTTTACCTATCTGCCCGAGAATGCGGCGTGGGACATCGAGCCGGGCGGGCGTTATTACACGCAGCGCAATACCTCGAGCGTTGTTGCCTTTAAGGTGGGCGAGGACCTGGCCGCGACGTGGGGCGAGGACGGCGTTGCCGGTGACTATCATTTTCAGCTCGCGGCGTCGCACAGCGATTCGCCGACGTTTAAGGTCAAGGCCGTGCCCGAGCTCGACGGCGCAGGCGAGACGCTACGCCTGAACACCGAGGCCTACGGCGGCATGATCGACTACACCTGGTTCGATCGCCCGCTGGCGCTCGCGGGCCGCGTGCTGGTGCGCGAGGGCGACCGTATTGAGAGCCGCTTGCTTGCCACCGAGCGCGAGGTCGCTATCATTCCGAGCCTTGCCATCCATATGAACCGCGGCGTCAACGAGGGCTTTGCGCCCAACCGCGCCGTCGACCTGTGCCCGCTCATCAGCGCTGGTGACCTTAAGCAGGGCGACTTTGATGCCCTGATCGCCGATGAGCTGGACGTTGAGCCCGAGCAGATTCTGGGCCGCGATCTGTTCCTGGTCAACCGCCAGGATGCGCGCATTTGGGGCTGGGCCGACGAGTTTATCTCGACGCCCAAGCTCGACGACCTGGCCTGCGCCTACACCTCGCTGCAGGCATTTTTGGGTGCCGAGAACGCGCGCGACGTTTCGGTCTTTTGCTGCTTTGATAACGAGGAGGTTGGCTCCGAGACCAAGCAAGGAGCCATGTCGACGTTCTTGGCCGACGCGCTGCGCCGCATCAACGGATCGCTGGGCTTTGACGACGAGTCGTACCATCGCGCACTTGCCGCCTCGATGCTTGTGAGCTGCGACAACGCGCATGCCGTGCACCCCAACCACGCCGAGAAGTGCGATGCGCACAACCAGGTTGTGCTCAACGGCGGCATCGTCATCAAGGAAGCCGCCAACCAGCACTACTGCACCGATGCCTTTAGCCGCGCGGTGTTCCAGGCTATTTGCGATGACGCCGACGTGCCCACGCAGGCCTTCGCCAACAAGAGCGATATGGCCGGCGGCTCCACGCTTGGCAATCTGTCCAATATGCAGGCGAGTATGCATGCCGTAGACGTGGGCCTGCCGCAGCTTGCCATGCACTCGAGCTACGAGACCGGCGGCGTGCGCGACGTGATGTACGCCATCCGTGCCCTCACCGCCTTCTACGAGCGCAACCTAACCATCAACGGCGCCGAAAGCGTGGAGCTCTAATACCTGCCAAAAAGGGACAGGTTTATTTTGGCAGGTTTTATCTGGGCAAATGCCGCAAAGCCAACAGCTGGACAGAATTGTTATGACACCGCAGGTTGAGCAAGCGTCAGCGAGCGATGTCCAGAGCGAACAAGTTGGCATGAAAAAGGCAAGGCATAGACCTTCTGGTCATGCCTTGCCTTTTGAATGACAAATTGTCGCTCTGGGCGGCGCGTAGCGTCGACCGGTCCGCCGTTCGTTAGAACGGCGGAACCCTAATGTTCGATCCAGCAGCGAAGCGTCTCGCCGGCCTGCAGGTGACGCAGGTTCTCTGCGGCAATGTCGACCACATTGTTGAGCGTAGCCTCCAAGTGGAACCAGCCCGAGATATGCGGTGTGATGAGCATGTTGGGCGCATCCCACAGGGGGCTTGTGGCGGGCAGCGGCTCGGGGTCGGTGACGTCGACCGCGGCGCCGGCGAGATGTCCCGATTCCAGAGCGGCAACCAAATCGTCGGCGACTACAAGATCGCCGCGGCCGCCGTTGGCAAAGAAGGCGCCCGGCTTCATCGCGGCGAAGAACTCGGCGTTCGCCAGACCGTGGGTCTCGGGTGTGCTCGGCATAAAGGATGCGACGATGTCGGCCTCTGCCAGGCGCTCGGGCAGGGCGTCCATGCCGTCCATGTCCTCAAACACAATGGGGTAGACGAGTGGATGGCGCTTGATGCCGCGGACGTGCGCGCCCATGTTGCGGCAGAGCGTGGCGAAGTGGCCACCGATATCGCCCGCGCCCAGCACCAGCACATTGGCGTTTTTGAGCGAGGTGACCGGCCCCAAATCCTCCCAGCGATGCTCGCGCTGCAAGTCCTGGTAGCCGGGCAGGCGCTTCACCATAGACAGCACCATGGCAAACATGTGCTCGCTCACGGCCTGGCCGTAGGCGCCCACCGAGCAAGACAGTTTGGCGTCGACCGGCACGGTGCCGGCGGCAAGGTAGTCGTCATAGCCGGCGGTTTGCAATTGCAACAGCTGGAGATGCTCGCATGCCGTGAGTATGTCAGGGTCGATGTTGCCCAGGATCACGTCGGCATCGGCGACCTGCTCGCGCGTGGCGGCGTCGGAGCTCGTGTAGATAAAGTCCTCGCCCGGAGCACTCGACTCAAGAATTGCGCGATGGCGGTCATTGACGGGCAGCAAAACCAGGATGTTCACTAGCGGTCCTCTCCGCTCGACCTGCCAAAAAGGGACAGGTTTATTTTGGCAGGTTTTATCAGGCAAAACGTTCAAAAAAACGCCGGATGCAAGACGAGCGTGCTCGTCGGCATCCGGCGCATCCACGGCTACCAGCTGAGCAGTTCGTAACCGTCCTCGGTCACCACGAGCTGTACCTCGCACTGGGCTGAATCGCTACCGTCCTTGGTGCGCACGCACCAGCCGTCGCCCTTGCTGATCTTAATGTCGGGCGCTCCGGCGTTGACCATGGGCTCGATGGTAAAGACCATGCCCGGAGCCATGATGGTGTCCACATCGGGCGCCTCGGTGGTAAAGCCCACAAACGGGTCCTCGTGGAACTCCTTACCGATGCCGTGTCCGCCGTACTCGCGCACCACGCTAAAGCCGGCGTCCTCGACCGTCTTTTGCACGGCCTCGGCCATCACGGACAGCGGCAGCCACGGCTTGACGGCGGCCAGACCCGCCTCCACGCTGGCGCGGGTGACGTCGACCAGGCGCTGGCGCTCGGCCGAGACCTCGCCGATGCAGAACATACGGCTCGAGTCGCTAAAGTAGCCGTCCAAAATCGTGGAGCAGTCCACGTTGATAATATCGCCCTCGTGAAGCACATCCGCATCGCAGGGGATGCCGTGACAGACCACGTCATTGATCGAGGTGCACACGCTTTTGGGGTAGCCCTCGTAGTTGAGATCGGCCGGCGTGCCGCCGTGTTCGACGGTATAGTCGTAGATCATCTGGTCGATCTGGTTGGTGGTCATGCCCGCGGCGATGTGTTCGCCTACGTAATCGAGCACGCCCACGTTGATAGCGGCCGAGCGCTTGATGCCCTCGATATCGGCGGGTGTCTTGTAGAGCGTGCGAGGCAGAACCTCCCAGCCCTCTTCCCACAAGCGCTCGAGGCGCTCATCAAAGGCGCTATGGCATTTCTTGTATTTCTTGCCGCTGCCGCACCAGCAAGCGTCGTTGCGGCCAGGCACGGGTCCTTTGTCATACATGGCTAACTTCCTTTCATCCGCAGCTAGTATAGCCCACCCACGCGTCCATAAAAGTTGCGGTGATATAGTTCCGATTTAAGCGGTTTAACAGCATAAATAGGAACTATATCACCGCAACTGATGGAGCGGGATGGCGGGCACTAGCTGCTGCGTGGTTTTGCTAGTAGCTCACCTGGCAAGGGATGCCGAGGACGCGCACGCGCGCGGCAATGGCGTCGAGGGCCTCGGGTGCTGCTTTGGCAAGGCCTGCGACCGGTGTCTCGCGCGCCACCGTGTAGATGGTCGCCTCCTGCGGACGAATGCGCTCGAGCACCGCGAGCCAGGGGGCGACGTACTCCTCGCCGGTGTTGTCGATGGGCTTGCCCTGATACTCACCGGTCAAAAAGATCGTCTGGATAATAACGTGACCGTCAAAGCTTGCGAACGTCTCGATCTGGTGCTCGACGTCGTAGGGGCCAACGGGCTGGTCGAGCAGCTGGATAAATGCCGGGTCGACGGTATCGAGCTTAAGAATGTTGTCATCGACCATCATGAGCGCGTCGTGCACCTCGGGGCGGTCGGCGCGCGTGCCGTTGGAGAGCACGGCGATCTTGGAGTTTGGGGCAAGCTCGTCGCGCAGCGCGACGGCGCCGGCGATGGCCTGCGGAAACTCCGGTGCGGCGGTGGGCTCGCCGTTGCCTGCGAAGGTGATCACATCGGGGAGCTCGCCCTCGGCTGCCATCTCGCGCAGCTTTGCCTCGAGCGCGTCGAGTACCACGGCAGCTGTGTTGTGCGGCTCATGGCAGGGGCGCTCGGCGTTGAGGCCGTTTTCGCAGTAAATGCAGTCGAACGTGCAGATTTTGCCGCTGGCCGGCATCATGTTGACGCCGAGCGAGAGACCAAGGCGACGGCTGCGAACGGGCCCAAAGATGGGGCTGGCATTCAAAAACGTAGACATAGGCATATGCTCCTCAAGACAATTGTGCCTAAGCATAGCATCGGCTCCAAAGCAGGGTGCGGGCTCTTGCTTTACAAGTTTCGTTTTTTCACGTCGCTCATTATGCCGTGTCATGAAAAGCCTCGGGTCGGGTAAAGTTAATCTGTTAACAAGGCGTAAAGCAATGCGGGTCTATCCAGCCGTACTGACGCGCAACTGGATGGGCGTTGATGATGGGGGCACAACATGGATTTTACGGTCGAGAATGCGGGCACCACGATTGCCTGTCGCGAATATGCCGGCCCGGATGTGTCGCCTGATACTCCTGCCTTGGTGTGCGTGCACGGCGCTTGTGTCGACGGCACATTTTTTGACGGTATCGCTTGTGAGCTCAGTCGCAACTACCGCGTAATTGCCTACGACCGCCGCGGCTGTGGCGGCAGCAGCGAAGCGGCAGACGGCAGCTATGATCTTGCCGCTCAGGCCGCCGACCTGCAGGCCGTGATCGAACACGTTGGCGCTCCGACAAATGTGCTTGCGCACAGCGCCGGTACGTTGGTGGCGCTGGAGCTTCTTCGCACCGAACCCCATCTCGTCGCCCGTGCGATTCTGCATGAGCCGGCTGTGTCGGCCGAAGGCGTCGGCATGGGCGCAGCTCCGATTTTGCTCGATATGATTGCGGCTGGAAAGGTTTCAAGGGCACTTCGGCTTTTCTTGGGAGCTCTCGGCGACTTGGACCCCGAGGCTCCTGGGACGACCGAAGCGGAAGCCAAGCATGCCCTGCGCAATGGTCGTTGCTTTATGGCCAATGAATACGGAACAAATATGACATATGCTCCCGACTGGGAGCGCGCCCGCGAATCAAAGGCGGTGTCGGCTGTGTTTTTGGGCGAGCTTTCGGTCGGTACACCCCGCGAGGCTGGTACGCGAGCGGCTGCCGAATATCTCGATTGCCCCCTTGTGACGATCCCGGGCGCGCATAACGGTTTGCGCGATCGCCCCGTTACGGCGGCAAACGCCGTTCGCGATGTCTTGGAGCGTTAGCACGCTCGATGACCTGCGGGGAGGGGGACTGTTAGCGTTTCGTCATTGTTAACGAATGCGCCAATAACCACGCGCCCGCGGCTCCATTACCACCGTTTGCCAACTCATAAAAATGTAACAGCATTCACGTGCTTACCTGCATCGGCAAGGTGTTACCCTTGTAGCATTTGGAACCCACCGCTACCATGCGAAACTATCGAAAGGGCCCCATATGCTCAATAATCACGAGGTCAATCTAACCGACGAGGAGGCTGCCGCTGAGGTCGCCCGCGTCGCGAAGACCTACCCCGTGGTGCGTTTGCTGTCGGCCGATCAGATTAAGAGCGAGCCTAACTGCCTGCTCGCCGGCGATCGCTGCCCTTGTCTGCGTCAGTCGAGTCTTGAGGCTTTGGCAGACTCCGATGAGGTGTCGGAGCAACTGCTCAACGATGGTGTTGAGTACCGCGCTCGCCTACGCCCTCTAAAGGTCGAGGGTGAGCCTCGTGTCTTGCTGATGGTGCGTCCGATCGATGAACAAGAGGCTGCAGAAGAGGACCTTGTCTACACCGACGTGCTGACGAGTGTGCGCAATCGCCGATATTACGAGGAAAAGCTCCGTAGCGCCCGCATGAAGGCCGGCGTTGCGGTGATCGACCTTGACGATTTTAGGGTCTTCAACGATACGTGTGGCCGTCATGCCGGCGACCTTGCGCTCGGTGCCGTGGCGACAGCCATACGCAGCGGTATTCGTTCGACTGACGAACTTGTGCGCTATGGCTGCGACAAGTTTGTGGCCGTCATGCCCGATATTCCCTCCGATGACTTCGCCCGTCGCCTGCGTCAGGTATCCGATGCCGTTCGTTCCGCGATTATTCCGGGCCATGAGCACGTGAGCTTGACGGCATGTGTTGGTGGCGTTCGCATTCATGGCGAGACGGTTGATGAGGGCGTTGGCCGCGCTGTCCAGTTACTGAGCCGTGCTAAGGCAAAAGCCGGTACGGTCGTGACCGATGGCGATTTCATCGAGGCCTTCCAAAGCGAAAAGCCTTTGGTGCTTATCGTCGATGACTCCGAGATGAACCGAGCCATTCTCAACGAGATGCTCAAGGACGAGTATTGCATCCTCGAGGCCGAAAACGGTCGTACGGCGCTCGATATGGTCGACCGCTATGGCGATGAGTTGTCGCTCGTGCTGCTGGACATTGTCATGCCGGGCGTGAGCGGCTTTGAGGTGCTGGCCGATCTGTCGCGCCGATCGGTTGTTGACAATCTGCCTGTCATCATGATTTCGAGCGAAGAATCCGACGATGTGGTTCTGCGTGCGTACGAGCTGGGCGCCTCGGACTATATCAGCCGCCCGTTTGACGCCCGTGTCGTGCGCCGTCGTGTAAGCAACACTATCCGCCTATACGCCAAGCAGCGCCGCCTGACGAGCCTGCTGTCCCAGCAGTACAACGAGCGCGTCAAGAACAGTCGCATGCTCATTGACATCATGGCCGGTGTCATGGAACTTCGCAATGGCGAGAGTGGCAGGCACGTTACGAATATCGAAAAGCTGACCGAGCTGCTGCTTGGCTGTCTAGTCCAGCGTAGCGACACCATTTCCCTCGACAACGAGGAACGCTCCACGATTGCCCTGGCTTCGGCGCTGCACGATATCGGCAAGATGGCGATTGACGATGCGATTCTCAACAAACCCGGACGCCTTACGTCCGAGGAGTTCGAGATTATGAAGACGCATACCACGATCGGCGCCGACATGTTGCTTGAGCTGGGTTGCCATCACGTCGGCAATGCGCTTATGGAATATGCGTACCAAATTGCGCGTTGGCACCACGAGCGCTGGGACGGCAAGGGCTATCCCGATGGCCTTAAGGGCGACGATATTCCCATTGCCGCGCAGGTGGTCTCGGTGGCCGACGTGTACGATGCTCTGACGAGCGTGCGTGTGTACAAGGACGCTATTCCGCACAAGGAGGCGATCCAGATGATCCTGGACGGTAAGTGCGGCACCTTTAACCCGCTGTTGCTCGACTGTCTGCTCGAGGTGCAAGACCGTATTGCCGAGACGTTGGCACGCCCCGCCGACGTTGTCGCGTTTCCCACGATTTAGTTTGACCTAAGGAGTTTTAATCCATGATTTCCATGCGTGAGGCGTATGAGAAGATCGGCGCTAATTATGATGACGCGTGCGCTCGGCTGATGGGCGAGGAAATGCTTGCCCGCTTTGCCCTCAAGTTTTTGGATGACGAGAGCATGGACAAGCTGGAGGCCGCCATGGCGGCAGGAGACGCCGAAGGTGCGTTTATGGCAGCGCACACGCTCAAGGGCGTGAGTCAGAACCTGGGATTCGATAATCTGTACGAGCCGGCGGTCGTGGTGACTGAAGCACTGCGCGGCGCCGATGCCGTTGACGGCGCTCGCGAGGGAATGCATGCGTTGCAGCAGCAATATGCGGCAACGATGTCGGCTCTGCGCGAGGCGGCTGAATAAGAGCTTGCGAGCCTTGGGCTGCTTGCCGGCCACATATAGGTGAAAGGGTGCCCCGCCGGACCATGTGGCCGGCGGGGCACCCTTATCTGTTTTGTGGTTCGCGTGCTAGCGGGCCTGCTTGACCTTGGCTGCCGCCTCGACAAACGACTTCCAGAGGTTAAAGTCGGTTTCGAGCGTCTGCCAGGTGTACTCGGGATGCCATTGCACGCCCAGGCAGAAGGGTTGGCCTTCGACTTCGATGCACTCGGGCACGCCATCGGTTGCCTTGGCGACCAAGCGCGTGCTTTTACCCAGACGATCGATGCAGCAGTGGTGTGCGGAGTTGGTCTGGATAAGCCTGTGCCCGCCAAGCGCGCGCTCCAGCAACGAGCCCGGCACGACCTCGACGGGATGCACGGGGTCGTTGAGCACGTGGGTATGGCGCCACTGCGTGCGGCCCTCGCGCGCGCCCAGGCTTGGCACGTCCATGCACAGGGTGCCGCCGGTGGCGACATTGAGCAACTGCGTGCCGCGGCAGGTGGTAAAGAGCGGCTTTTTGGCGCGGAGCACCTCGCCGACCAGCTTAAACTCAAAGCTATCGCGGATCTCGCAGCAGAGGGTGGGGTCGTAGGGCCGATCATCGCCCCAACGTTTGGGATTGACATCGGGGCCGCCGGGAATGGCGATGCCGTCGGCGATATCGACGTAATGACGGATGACCTCAATGTCCTCGGTGATGGACATCTGCAGCGGCAGGCCGCCGGCGGCAAGGACGGCATCGACAAAGACGCTCGCAATCTCCTCGTTGGGGGAGAGCGTCTCGCTCAAATAGGGTTTCGCTTCTTCCCAGCGTGGTGCGACCAGGATGAGCGGACGGTCGGCGGGATCGACGTCGACGTGCGGAGTGTAGGACGATGAGGTGCGGGTTCCGATCATGGGCGTAGCTTTCGAATCCGGGTGGACATGGCACAGGGGTGGCGCGGAGCAAACGTTACTGATGAATTTGCCCGCGTGGCAATTGGGTTAGTGACCCTTGATGGAGTTGAGGAAGTCCTGGGCGCGCTTGGTCTGGGGGTGGTCGAAGAACTCGTCGGGCGTGCCGGTTTCCACAATCTGGCCGTCGGCCATAAACACGACGCGGTCGGCCACGCGGCGGGCAAAGTTCATCTCGTGCGTGATGACGATCATCGTCATGCCCTGCTGGGCCAGACGGACCATGACCTCGAGTACCTCGTTGATCATTTCGGGATCGAGGGCGCTTGTGGGCTCGTCAAAGAGCATGGCCTTGGGCTGCATGGCGAGTGAACGGGCGATGGCCACGCGCTGCTGCTGGCCGCCCGAGAGCTGTGCGGGCACCTTATCGGCCTGCTCGGCAACGCCCACGCGGCTCAGCAGGTCCATGGCGCGCCCACGAGCCTCCTCCTTGGACACGCCCAGTACATCGACCGGCCCCAGCATGACGTTCTGCAGTACGGTCATATGCGCAAACAGGTTGAACTGCTGAAACACCATGCCCAGCTCGGCACGCATGCGGGCAAGATCCTTGCCCTCCTGCGGCAGGGGCTCGCCCTCGATGAGGATCTCGCCCGAGTCGATGGTCTCCAAGCGGTTGATGGTGCGGCACATGGTCGATTTGCCTGAGCCCGAGGGTCCGATCACAACGACGACCTCGCCGCGGTCAACCGAGAGATTGATGTCGTTGAGGACGTGTAGATCGCCATAGTGCTTATCGACGTGCCTGAGCTCGATCAGCGGCTGATTGCCGGTGGAAGAGGTGCTCTGTGCCATGGTGCTCGGCTCCTTATGACTAGAAATGGTAAAGCGTTAGCGGATGATGGTCGCGCCGGTCTTGTGCGAAACATAGACAGCGGCCTTGTTGATCGCGACGTTGATGAGGATGTAGATGACTGCGATCACCAGGTAGACCGACACGAGGGCATCGTAGTTGGTAATGAGCACGCGGGCATTTTGCATGAGGTCGGGGTAGCTCACCACATAGGCGACGGTGGTGTCTTTGACTACGACCACGAGCTGCGAAATCAACGACGGAATGATAAACCGAATCGCCTGCGGCAACACGATTTTAAAGGTGATTTTAGCCTTGGAAAGACCGAGTGCCTGGGCGGCCTCGACCTGGCCGCGCGGCACGGCGTTGACGCCGGCGCGGAAAATCTCGGCCAGCACGCCGGCCGCAGCGAGCGCGACAGGCAGTGTGAGCATCCAAAACGACGGCAGCGAGATCTTGTACTGGGGCAGCACCAAAAAGAAGAAGTAGATAAACAGCAGGCTCGGCACGCCGCGGAAGAAGTCGGTAAGCACGCGGCAGACCAGCTGCAGCGGCTTAATGTCGCTGGTGCGGCCGAGCATAAGGGCTAAGCCCAGCACCAGCGCGATGGCGCCAGCGGTGAGTGCGACCTTAACAGTGCCCTCAAAGCCGGCAAGCAAGAACTTCCAGGTGGTGAGGTGCGTAAAGAAATACCAATAGTGGACCGAAAGCTGGCCGGTCACATAAAAGCGCTGCAGTACCAGGACGACGAGTGCGGCGACGGCAACAAGCGAGATGGCGGTGCCGATGCGAATCTTGGCGCGCATCTTGGGGCCGGGAGCCTCGTAGAGCGCGTCGCGCATGGTGAGCGCGGAGGTGGAGTGCTTGCTCATCGGAGGATTCTCACCTTCTTATCGATATAGTTGCCAATGTGGCTCACCACAAAGGCCGTGCCCAGGTAGCCGAGTGCCGAGATAAAGAACGCGGCGACGCCGCCGAGCGAGCGGGTATTGATGTAGCTCACCACGCCGGTGAGCTCCTGCGGTTTAAGCGGGACCTGGCTGCCGAGCGCGGTGGTGAGCATGACGGCGATAAAGAGGTTGGTCATGGGCAATACACTTGAGCGCAGTGCCTGCGGAATCACGATCTTGGCGAGGATGCGATTAAAGCTCATGCCGAGCGAACGTGCGGCTTCGACCTGACCGACGCCGACGGTGTTGATGCCGCTCATAAAGTTTTCGGAGCCAAAGGCCGAGCCCAAAAGGACCGTGGCGACGATAACGCAGGCGCGGTAGGGCAGAACGACCTTGAGCGGCGGCAGCGCATAGACGACGATAATGAGCAGCGCGATGCCGGGGATGTTACGGAAGACCTGGACATACAGGTCGCCAAAGACGCGCAGCGGCTTGAGCGGCGACACGCGCATCACGGTGACGGCGACGGCCAACACCATGGCGATGGCAAACGACTCAAGCGTCATGCCCCAGGTTGCTAGCAGCGCGTCGATATAGTTCTGGCCATAGAGCGACCAGAGCTCGGAGAGACTCATGCGGACCTCCCGCCGATAAGGAAAGGGGCTCCCGTGTGTACGGAAGCCCCGACAACTCAGTGAGGAAACAGTTTACCGCAATAAAGCGGATCGTGCGTTTCCATATGGTTTCGTTGCGGCCGTTACCAGGCTCGCTGACTAGGCGCCGATCTCGGGCAGCTCGGGAACATTGGTGTCGCCCGTACGGTCGCCGATGCAGATCTGCCACAGCTTGGTCCAGGTGCCGTCGTCCTCGATCTTCTTAAGGAAGTCGTTGACAAAGGCGACGCCGTCGGAATCGAGCGGCAGGCCGATGCCGTAGGGCTCCTTGCTGCCGAAGGGCTTGCCGGCGATCTTGTACTTACCAGGCTCGCGGACCAGGGCGCTCTGCTGCATGTTGTTATCGATGACGTAGGCGTCAACGCGGCCCTGCTGGAGTGCCTGGCGGGCCTCCTCGTCGGTCTTGAACTCCTGCTGGCTGGCCTTGGGAGCGAGCTCCTCCAGGATGGCGGGGCCGTTGGAGCCGGACTGGACGGCGACGCTCTTGTCGGCCAGGTCGTCGACGCTCTTGATGTCGTCGTTATCGGCAAGCACCAGGATGGCCTGCTGCGTGTAGTAATAGGGACCGGCAAAGGATACAAGCTTCTTGCGCTCGTCAGTGATGGTGTAGGTGGCAAAGACAGCGTCGACCTGGCCGTTCTGCAGGACGGACTCGCGCGTGTCCGAGGTCACCTGGGTGATCTCGACCTTGTTCTCGCCCAGGATGTAGTTGGACAGGAGCTGTGCGATACCGGCGTCGAAGCCGCGGGTCTTGCCGTCTTTCTCGTTGAGGAGGGAGAAGAGCGTAGAGGTCTGAACGCCACCGATCTTAAAGACGCCGGCGTCCTTGACGGCCGTGGCCCAGGTGCTGGCGGCGATGGCGTCGTCATCGGCCTTGGGGCCGTTGTCGACGAGCTTGTCGAACGCCTTGGCGTCGAGCGTGGTGGAAGCCTCGGTATCTTCGGAGCTCTTGGAGGAGTCGGCGGCGGAACCCTTGTCGGCCTCGGCGCTGGTGTCGGAGCAGCCGGCAAGACCAAGGCCGGCGACGGTTGCGAAGGTGGCGGCAACGAAGCCGCGGCGGTCGAGAACGACCTGCTGGGAGAGGTTCTTGCTCATGGTAGAACACCTTTCTCAATAAAATCCCTAGCGGTTGAGTAGAGTTATACCCTATCGCGCTCAAATGGGTCAACACGAAATAACTCAGAAACATACTTGTCTTATGGGTTATTCTGCCTACCAAAAAGGGACAGGCGCCTTTGTGGCGGTTCTTGCAGATGTGGTGGCCTGTCTCGCTGTTTTGTCTCAATCTGTAACATCTGCAGCCATTTTTGCCGAGTAACTGTTACAGATTGAGATTTTCTCTTCAGGGGAATTCGAATGTCTCGATCTGTAACATCTGGACGGACAAAAGGTCTCTATCTGTTACAGATTGAGACAAAGGTCAGGGACTAAGACGTCTTATCTAGATCTGTAACAGTTAGACGGGAATTCGGGCCATAGATGTTACGGATCGAGATATTCGCGCCGCGAAAATAAAAACCTCCGCAGGGGGTGCTTCCCTTGCGGAGGTTTTTTACTCGTTGAGTAGCCTTACGGCTTCGGCGGCCATGTTCTCGACCGTCATGCCGTTCTGAGCGAGCAGTTCGTTGGGGTCGTAGCGGTCGGGGAAGCCCTTGGCGATGCCGAAGGTGCGCGTGCGCAACGGCGTGCATGCCAGATAACATGCCACGCGCTCGCCCCAGCCGCCGTCCAAGACGCCGTCCTCGAGGGTGACGACAACGCGATGCTCGGCGGCAAGACTGTCGAGGAACTCGCGGTCGAGCTCGGTTGCAAAGCGCGGGTTGACGAGCGTGGCCTCGATGCCGTACTCGGCAGTCAGACGGTTTGCCACGCGCTCGCCCAGCTCAAAGAAATCGCCAAGTGCGAGCACGGCAACGTCGCGGCCCTGACGCACCACGTTATAGCGAACGGCGCTGTAATCGGTGTCCTCGGCGGGCGCCAGATCGGGGCGGCTTACCAGGCCAATGCCCGGTACGCGGATCGCCACGGGATGCTCGCGGTGGTCGAGCGACCAGCTCAGCATGGACAGGTATTCCTCCATGCAGGCCGGCGCCAAGTAGCGCATGTTGGGAAGACCGCCCAGCATGGAAATATCAAAGAACGAAAGGTGCGTCTCGGACGTGGTGCCAAAGATTGACGCACCAAACACCAAAATGGTTGCGGGGGCGTCGTTGAGGCACAGGTCGTGCCACAGCTCGTCGTAGGCGCGCTGCAAAAACGTACCGTACACACCAAAGACTGGCTTGGCGCCCGAGCGCGCAAGCGCGGTGGCAAAGGTCACGGCGTGCTCCTCGGCAATGCCCACGTCGACGAACTGTTTGCCGGCGGCAGCGCGAAGCTCGGGTGTAAAGCCCATAATGTAGGACGTGGCGGCCGTGATGCCAACGACCTGCGGATCGCGCTCGATGGCGGCGCTGAGCGTCTCGCCCGTAATGTCGGCATAGGTGCGCGGCGCGGGCTCGCTCGGATGGCCCGGGCAAAGCTTGCGCCCAGTCGCCATGTCAAACGGACCCACGTGGTGCCAGCGTTCGGGGTCGCTCTGGGCCGGCTCAAAGCCCTTGCCCTTGGCGGTGGAGACGTGCAGCACGATGGGATGATCGATATTGCGCAGTTCCTGCAGCGCGTCGACTAGGGCCAACACATCGTTACCGGCGTCCAGATAGCGGTAGTCGAGCCCCATCGCGCGGAAAACGTTGCGCTCGCAGGTGCCGTTGCTGGCGCGCAGCTCGGCCAGATTGCGATACAGGCCGCCATGGTTCTCGGCAATGGACTGATCGTTATCGTTGACGATGATGATCAGGTTGCTATCGAGTTCGGCGGCATTGTTAAAGCCCTCAAACGCCAGGCCGCCCGAAAGCGAGCCGTCGCCAATGATGGTGATGACGTTGTACGCATCGCCCGCCAGGTCGCGCGCGTGGGCAAGGCCGCAGCCCAAGCTCACCGAGGTCGAGGTATGCCCCATGGCGAACAGGTCATGCTCGGACTCGTCGGGATTGGCAAAGCCAGAGGCCTCGCCAAAGCGCTTCGGATCGATATAAGTGTATGCGCGCCCAGTCAACGCCTTGTGGGCGTAGGTCTGGTGCGAAACGTCAAAGACAATCTTGTCGATAGGGGAGTTAAACACGCGATGGAGCGCGACCGTAAGCTCAACGACGCCCAGGTTGGGGGCAACGTGCCCGCCGACGGCGGCGGAGCTTTCGAGAATGGCGTGGCGAATCTCGTCGCAGAGCTGCGGGAGCTCGGCACGATTAAGAGCCTTGACGTCCTCGGGCGTTGTCGTTTGCGTAAGCAGCATCGTTGTGGGTTACTCCATGCGAATCGAGCGTCGGCGCTCCCTCGGCCGACACAATTGCACAAGACAGTCTCGCACATTTTGGCGTTTGATATGTGACGGCGGCGCGGTAATTCGCCAACTGGTGGGGCAAAACGTTTTGTCCGATGCCATACTGATGTGTTCAATGATGTTTTTATCGATTGTGCACAGGCCGTGGCTTGCCGCCGTGAGCCGCTGGAAGGAGGCAGCATGTCCGATGCCGTTCGTGCCGAGAAAATCGCGCACGAGGTCGACGATGCCGCCCGCCAGCTCGCCCAGGTGGGCCGCTTGGACCTGACGCGCGAGTTTATCCAGCATGGCGGCGTGACGGTCTATGCACATGTGACCTCGGTGGCACGGGCAAGTCTGTCCTTTGCCGAGCACTTGGGCCGTGCTGGCATTTCGATCGACCGTGCCTCGCTGCTGCGCGGAGCCTTGTTACACGATTACTTTCTCTACGATTGGCACGACCCCAACCCGAGTCATCGCCTGCACGGATTTCGACATCCGTTTTTTGCCCTGGCGCGTGCCGAGGAAGATTTTGAGCTGACGCCGCGAGAGCGGAATATTATCGTGCGGCATATGTTTCCGCTGGTGCCGGTGCCGCCGACGTGTCGCGAGGCGTGGATTGTTTGTCTGGCGGATAAATGGTGTGCTCTGCGTGAGACGGTCGCCGGCCGCCTGCCGCGCAAGGACGAGACGGACGATAGCGTGAGTAAAGCATCGAGTGAAAAGAGGAGAGGGTAGACGGTGGGGACCGCGATCGACATGTCCTTTGACGGCGCGACGCTTGCCGCCTGCCCGCTTTCGGCACTGGTGCTCTCGTTTGCCTTCTACGGTTTTTGCGGCTGGGCATGGGAATCGACAGTCTGCGCCATGCTCAACCACGGACGCTTTGCCAACAGCGGCTTTTTGCTGGGACCGTGTTGCCCTATCTATGGCGCGGGCGGCATTGCCTGCTGGCTGCTGTTGCGCGGGATTCCGGATGCCCCGAGCCAGTTTGTCGCTGCAGCGCTCGTATGCAGCGTGATTGAGTACAGCGTAGGCGTGCTGTTGGAAAAAACAACGGGCGCTCGCTTTTGGGACTATTCGCATCTGCCGTTTAACCTGCACGGACGTATCTGTCTGTACTGGGCCTGCGCGTTTGGCCTGGGTGCGTTGTGCATTTGCCGTTTAGTGGAGCCGGCATTGCTGGGGCTGCTTGGCCATCTGCCGGTGCTGATTGTGCGGTTGTCCGCCTTTATCGTCGCGGTCGCGATGATGGTCGACGCGTTGTGCTCATTGGCGAGCTGGCGGCGTCTGTCTGATCAGCTGGAGCGCGTCCGGGCCGACCTTGCCGACCGCATCAACGAGTCGCTTGCCGACGCGTCCGACTCAATGCTCGAGCGCATTCCCGATTCTACGATTGACTCGGTGGCACAGACGCACATCCGTAGCCGTGCCGTTAACGCGTGGCTGGCCGAGCTGGGCGACGCCGCGCTCGATGCCCTGCGCGAGAAGGCTTCGATGCCGACGTTTATCGCGGATGGTGCTCGCGGCCTGGCGCTTGCCGCCCGCCGCGTGGCCGATGCCGCGCCGAACATGCCGCGTCCGTCGCTCAGTCGTCGCCTTGCCGGCAAGCGCATGAGCCGTCCGGTGCCAAGCGTGTCGCTCAGCCGACGCGACCTGCGCTTCTTCAATGCCTTCCCGCGCTTGCGCATCAACCGCTACGAGGGCGTCATCCGAGCTACCGACCTCCGCGACCGAGCCCGCGAGCTGTTCCGCCGCTAGCCGGGACGGGCGCGCTCACGGCTTCCTTGCTCGCGTATTTCCCGTTCGTTTCGCGTCCGTTGCCGCGCCGTTTCCAAGATTGCGGCACCGTTTCCATTCGACAACGCCGCGTTTAACAACGCCGTATCTGGTCTACACCAGTTGCCCCTCGGCCGCATTATGGGCGCCGACAACGTTCATGCGACCAAGGGAGAGCGAATGTACGATACGGGATCGACAACGTTTATGCTCGTCTGCACCATGCTCGTGTTTTTAATGACACCGGGCTTGGCGTTTTTCTATGGCGGCCTGTCCAGGCGCAAAAATGTCATCAACACCATGCTTATGTGCTTTGGCGCCATTGGCCTGGTTGGTGTGCTGTGGATTGTTGCCGGCTGGTCTCTGGCCTATGGCGGCGACGGTTCCAGCCCGTTTATTGGAGGCCTTGAACAGCTGCTGTGCCTGCCGGTACTCAACCAGATGCTGCAGGCGGCCGAGGGCAATGCCGCGGACGGTGCCGTCTACCCTCAGATCATCAACATCGCCTTCCAGATGGCGTTTGCCATGATCACGGCTGCTATCGTCACGGGCAGCCTGGCCGGCCGCGTCAAGTTTGGTGCCATGACGGCCTTCCTGGGCATTTGGCTGCTCGTGGTCTATGCGCCGCTCGCCCACATGGTCTGGGGCGGTGATGGCTCCTTTATCGGCGACATCATCGGCGCACTCGACTTTGCCGGCGGCGACGTGGTGCACATTTCGTCCGGTCTGACGGGCCTGATTCTCTGCCTGATGCTCGGCCGTCGTCGCGGCTTTGGCATGGTGAGCTATCGCCCGCATAACGTGCCGTTTGTGGCGCTGGGCGCCGGGCTGCTTTGGTTTGGCTGGTTTGGCTTTAACGGCGGCAGCGAGTTTAAGGCTGACGCCGTGGCGGCACTCGCCATCCTCAACACCGTGACGGCTAGCGCGGCGGGCATGGTCTCGTGGCTTGCCGTCGAGCGCGCGCACACCGGTCGCCCCACGCTGGTGGGTGCCAGCACCGGTTTGGTTGCGGGCCTTGTGGTGGTCACGCCGGGCGCGGGCTTTGTCGAGCCGTGGGCGGCGCTGGTCATGGGGCTGATCGTCTCGCCCGTCTGCTACCGGGCTATCAGCCATCTCAAGACCAAGTTCGGCTACGACGATGCACTCGACGCGTTCGGTTGCCACGGCATCGGCGGCATCTTGGGCGGGGTGCTCACGGGCCTGTTCTGCGTGCCGGAGCTCTCGTGGACCGGGAAGGGCGGCCTGTTCTACACGGGCGATGTCTCGCTGCTCATCTCGCAGATTTTGGGCATTGTGGTGACGGTCGCTATTGTACTGGTGCTCGACTTGGTGATCGCCGCGGTGGTCAAGGCGCTGTTCCACGGCAGCCTGCGCGTGGACGAGGCCGACGAGGCGCTGGGCCTGGATGCGAGTCAGCACGGCGAGAGCGCGTATCCTTCGTTTAGTGGTCTGGACTAGCGGTTTCTAACGTTCTGTCAGACCAACTCTTATAAGAGAGGAATTCACTATGAAGAAAATTACGGCGATCGTTCGTGCCGAAAAGCTTGAGGTTCTTAAAGACGCGCTGTTTGCTGCCGATGTTCGTGGCATGACTATCAACCAAGTGCAGGGCTGCGGCGCGCAGCATGGCTGGAAGGAATACGTGCGCGGCAACGAGTTGCTTGTCAACACGATCCCTAAGGTGCAGTTCACGCTCATTTGTGCCGATGAGCATGTTGACGGCATTGTCGACATCATCTGCAACGCCGCCCGCACCGGTGCCGTCGGTGACGGCAAGATTTGGGTCGAGCCGGTCGAAGAAGTCATCCGCATCCGTACCGGCGAGCACGGCCCCGCCGCGGTGTAGGATCGACCACCTGTCATCCGCAACGTTAAAATGCTGCAATGAGGCACAAGACTTGCGTTGCGGATGGACGGATTATGGGTCGTAATAAATATCCCGAGGAGACGGTCGCGAAGATTCTCGACGTGGCGCTGGAGCTATTCTGCGCACAGGGTTATGAGGGGACGAGCATTCAAGATATCGTTGACCGCCTCGATGGCATGACCAAGGGTGCTATCTATCATCACTTTAAGAGCAAAGAAGAGATTTTCAACGCCGCATTTGATCGGGCAATGGCTCCGATTGTTGAGCGCCGCCGCGCGACACTCGGTGCTGGCAATATGACGGGAGCCCAAAAGCTCAAACGACTTTATGCGCCCGAGTCCGTCGTTCCGCAAATCGATCTATGGGCTCGCATGCATCCTGCGGCAGATCCGGTAAAAAGCTCGCGGCTGCTGGCGATGCAGTACCAAGGTTCGTTTGACGAGTCGGCCGATGGCTATCTCCTGCCAGTGATCGAGGAGGGCATCGCCGACGGCTCCATTGCGTGTGCATGCCCACGCGAAGCGGCGGAGGCGGTATCGTTGTTGGCGAATCTTTGGCTGTTGCCGCTGTTCCGTCCGCTTGAGAACAAGGGTCGAATGCTCGCTCGCGCGCAATGTTTGGCGCAGATGGCGGCCGCGGTGGGGCTCGATTTGGGTAATGAAGTGCTCCAGACAACGGCTCAGATATGGGACGTATGGAACCGTGCTGGGTGGTAATATAGATACTGACGGTATGTAATTGATTTGTAAGGGTAGCCACGGCTGCCCTTTTCAAGTCATTAAATACATACTAATGGTATGTATAGGGGGCAGGCTTATGGCTGGAATGCGGAGGAGTAGTGTCTCGTTGACGCAAAAAACAGTGCAATCTATCAGGCTTTTCGGTCTTCTTGTTGCACAGCTGTGCGCGTATTCGATGTTGTCGGCACTGTGCTTTGCGTGCCCGCTTTACTTGTTCGACTGCAGCGGCTCATCAACGTTATATGGTGCCGTCGCGGCGATAGCGTTCGTGCCGGGCGTGCTTGCGACTCCGGCTGGCGGAATCTTGGCGGATCGCGGAAGTCATCGCGGGGCCCTTGTGGTGCTCGGCATTGTTCTGATGGCTGCATCACTGTTGTTTATCCCCATGAAGCGTTCGCTGCCTCTTGCCGTTGTCGTGGTAGCAATGCTTTGCGTCCAATATGGCATCCAATCGCTGCTGAAACCGATGCTTCAAATTGAGACGGTGCGCATGACGGGCCCAGAAAAGGTTGAGCGTGCCACTGCGTTGGTCTCGCAGATAACCATGGCGAGCAATATCTTGGGGCCTGTAGTCGGGACGGCAGTCTATGGGTGCTTTGGTATCGATGCTCTATGCGAAACCGCGGCGTTGACGTTTGCGATGTCAGCCCTACTGTTCGGGGGCGCACTCAAGCAAAATGCCTCATCTGGAATGACAGGGGACAGTACGACTTGCTCGACATGCCGAAGCGATTTTCGGGAGTCGATTCGGTACCTGTTTCAAAACGCATCATTGCTCGTTGTGTTTTTGCTTGCGGCTATTTTGAACCTTGCGTTAGTTGGGTTAACGATTGGTGCTCCCGTTATTGTTGCAAAGCATCTCGGAATGCAATCATCCTTTGTTGGGATTATTGAGATGGCTATGGGCTTAGGCGGTCTTGTCGGCAGTGGTTTGGTCGGTATTTGGCCGCATCGTTTTTCCTTCAAGGGCATATGTCGATATGTTGCGATGATTTGTTTTGGAGTCGTACCGATTATTGTCACGCTACTGAGCGGTCCTGATGAATTAGCGTTTGCCGCGCTTGCGGCCGGCTCGGCATGGGTCATGGCGTGGGCAAGCATTGCATCGGTCGAAATTGTTTCATTTGTTCAGCGGTCAGCGCCAAAGGAACTCTGCGGAAAAGTGCTGGCACTCGTTTATATGATGCTTTCCTGTGCAACGCCTATTGGCCAATTGGTTTACGGGCTCGCATATGATCGATGGACACCGGCGATTGTATTCGCAGGCATGTTTGCGGTGCTGACGTTGACGACGGCGCTGTTTTATCGGCTGAAAAGTCGCTTATGGCGAATGTCTTAAGGCGCTGGGGCACCGTGAATTTGTGGAGGCAGTGGCGCGTCGCGCCGTGACGGCATTGTTTGGGCATGCCTCTCCTTCGTCTACAATATCGTGCAGACGAAGGAGAGGCATGCCCATGATCAAGATGTTCGCGAGTGATTTAGACGGAACGCTGCTGAACGCCCTGCACGAAGCGGATGGGACCATCCGCCGTGCCATTCGCGAGCTGACCGAGGCTGGCCTGCATGTGGTTCCCGCGACCGGGCGCTCGACGCTGCCGGTCGGCGAGCATGGCTTTACGGGCCTGGCGCTCGATGCCTGCTGCTCTAACGGCTCCATCGTGCGCGACAGTCATGGCGAGGTGCTCAAGACCTGGACCATCGATCCGCAGATCACCGAGGAGCTGCTCAAGGAGTTCCCGGACATTTGCTTTGATTGCTCCACGCCCGATGGCATGTTCTCGAGCGGCTCGTTCGAGATGCATCAGGCGGGCTTTAAAAAGGACAGTCCTATCAAGCGCATCGTGATGCGCGGCATGCGTGCACGTGGCGGGTATCACGAGGAACAGTATTTCGACCAGTCGATCGGTGACATTCTGCGCCACGATGTGTGCAAGATCAACTGCCGTGTGATCTCGCCCGAGCTGGAGCGCGACCTTAAGGCGTATTTGGCCGAGCGCTCGGACCGCGTGGTCAACGCGCCGTTTGACCCGGTGATGTTTGAGATCACGGATGTGGCATGCAACAAGGGCGAGAGCGTGGCCTGGCTGGCGGGCTACTACGGCATTGCCGAGGACGAGGTCGCGGTCTACGGCGACGGCGGCAACGACATTGCCATGCTCAAACGCTTCCGCCACAGCTACGCGACCAAAAACGGCAGTGACGCGGCCAAGGCCGCCGCAAGCGCGACTATCGGTAGCTGCATGGCCCACGCCGTTCCCAAACACATGCTTGCCACCATGCACAAGCAGAATTCCTGCACCGTAATCGAATAATGTGACAAAGGGACAGCCCCTTTGTCACAGGTGACGCTGGTCACTTGAAATACGAACAAACATTCGCATATCTAACTGCGCTTTGATAGAATTGATACTGTTGGCGGCAGTTCCATGTGCCGGGCAGCGCCCTCCATCTGATGGGAGGTGATGCCCATGACCGATTTGATTGATTTCGTGAGGCTTCTGACTGCTTTGGTCTCGTTCTTCACGGCGCTTGTCGGCCTTTCCGAGGCACTCAAGCAGCGTTCGAAGCGCAACAGAAGGGGTCGCCGCCGCTAAGGCGTTGACCCCCTAATGCAAACAACGGCGCTGCCCAGCTAGCTACAACTTGGGCTGCCGTCGACACTATTCTACCCACGAATGACATTTTGGACAATTGGTAATGCCGCTTCAAAAGCCAGGTGGGATGTGACAAAGGGACTGCCCCTTCGTCACATCCAAAATATTGCCTTTACGTGTTGATGCACACGGTGTGCAATAATACTCGCACTGTGCAATAGCGCACAGGCTGAGTAACAAGGAGGACGCTTGTCCCAGCTCGAGAAATGCGATCGCCGGTCCCTTCGCTCGCAGCGTGCCCTTCGCCAGGCACTTGCCAGCGAGCTTGCCGAAAGCGGCGACCTTTCGCGCATTAACGTCGCGTCGCTCACCGAGCGCGCCGGCCTTACGCGCCGTACGTTCTATTCGCATTACCGCGATATCCCCGACTTTATCAATCAAATCGAGGAGGGCTTGCTGGCTGAGATCCGTGAGCGCATTGAGCTCATCACTGCAGCTCAGCTGCCCGATCTCTATCACAACATCGATGAGCTCGAGCCGGCGCCCGGTTCGGTTGAGCTGCTGCGTTATCTTGCGGCCAACCGCGACTTAATCGGTGCGCTGCTGGGTCCGGGCGGCGACCAGGCCTTCATTAAAAGGATTATCGATACCGCACGCGAGGCCGTGGTGCCGCGTGCACAGACGGGCATTTTGGGCTTGGCGCTGGGCACGTTCTTCGACTACTACGTTACCTATGTCGTGAGTGCCGAGGTCGGCCTGATTCAGCGCTGGTTTGAGCGTGGGCTCACCGAATCGCCCGAGGCCATGGCGCGCATTATGACGGTTATCGCCTTTGTGCGTCCCGGCGACCTATATGGCCAACCCATCGATATCAACGTGCCGGAATACGGCTTGAAGCTATTGAACCTGCAGCTCGAGGACGCGGCCGACACCGCCGCAACCGTCGAGTCCAACAACTAAGAGGAGAGACAATGAGCAAACTCGTCGAGGGCATCAAGGACCGTATGGTCGCTGTCGCGCGTGAGGCCGCGCCCACCGTGGTGGACGCCGCGCAGAAGGCTGCGGCCGCGGCTGCCGAGAAAGTTGCCGAGGCAGTTGCCGATGCCAAGAACGCGGCAGGGGAGACGTCCGTCGCTAGCGAGCCCGCCACGTCCGCCGAGCCCGTAGCCGCCGCCCACGCCCCCGAAGGCGCAATCTTCAACCCCGAGAACGCTCGTGGCAACCTGCACCTGGGCATTGACGTGGGCTCCACCACCGTTAAGCTCGCCGTGCTCAACGACGACAACCAGATCGTCTACGCCAAGTACCAGCGCCACCACACCGACGTCCGCGCTTGTGCCCGCGACCTGTTCGAGGGCGCTGCGACCGTGCTGCCGACGGCCCAGATGACCTGCGCCATTACCGGCTCGGGCGGCCTGCTGCTGTCCCAGTGGCTCGACCTGGAGTTTGTCCAGGAGGTCATCGCCAGCAAGCGTGCCGTCGAGACCCTCATCCCGGCCACCGACGTCGCCATCGAGCTGGGCGGCGAGGACGCCAAGATCATCTACTTTGACAACGGCATCGAGCAGCGCATGAACGGCACCTGCGCCGGCGGCACGGGCGCGTTCATCGATCAGATGGCAACCCTGCTGCACACCGATGCCAGTGGCCTCAACAAGCTCGCGGCCAACGCCACCACCATCTATCCTATTGCCAGCCGCTGCGGCGTTTTTGCCAAGACTGACGTGCAGCCGCTGCTCAACGAGGGCGCCCGCCCCGAGGACGTGGCCGCCTCCATCTTCCAGGCTGTCGTGACCCAGACCATCTCGGGCCTGGCGTGCGGCCGTCCCATCCGCGGCAACGTCGCCTTCCTGGGCGGCCCGCTGCAGTATCTCTCCGAGCTGCGCCATCGCTTCTACCTCACGCTCAACCTGGACGAGGAGCACCGTATCGTGCCCCAAAACGCTCACCTGTTCGTGGCGAGCGGCGCCGCCATGGCGCACGAGTCCAACAAGCTCAGCACGTTCCCGCAGCTCATCGGGGCCATCGATGCCCTGGGTGACACGCAGGGTGCCGAGGTCGAGCGTCTGGATCCGCTCTTTGCCACCGACGAGGACTTTGCCGAGTTCAAGACCCGCCACGACCAGGAAGTCGTCCCCAAGGGCAAGCTCGACGGCTACACCGGCCGCGTGTTCATCGGCATCGACGCCGGCTCCACCACCATGAAGGCCGCGCTCGTGGGTGAGGACGGCCAGCTGTTGCACACCTGGTACGGCAACAACAACGGCGACATCCTAGGCACAGCCAAGGTCATCATGGCCGATTTCTACAACCATATCCCTGCAGGCTGCACCATCGGCCACGTGACCACCACGGGCTACGGCGAGGCACTGCTTATCGAAGCCCTCAAGGCCGACTCCGGCGAGATCGAGACCGTCGCGCATCTGCGCGGCGCCAAGGCGTTCCTGCCCGGCGTTGAGTTCATCCTGGACATCGGCGGTCAGGACATGAAGTGCCTGCGCGTCAAGGACGGCGTCATCGAGCACATCATGCTCAACGAGGCCTGCTCGTCGGGCTGTGGCAGCTTTATCGAGAGTTTCGCCGTGTCTATGAACATGGACGTGCGCGCGTTCGCCGATGCCGCCATCCATGCCAAGGCCCCCGTCGACCTGGGCAGCCGCTGCACGGTCTTTATGAACTCGCGCGTTAAGCAGGCGCAAAAGGAAGGCGCCACGGTGGGCGACATCGCGGCCGGCCTGTCCTATTCCGTCATCAAGAATGCCCTGTTCAAGGTCATTAAGCTGCGCGATCCCAAGGAGATCGGCAGCCAGGTGATCGTTCAGGGCGGCACCTTTATGTCCGACGCCACGCTGCGTGCGTTTGAGCAGCTTACCGGCGTTCATGCCGTGCGTCCCGACATCGCCGGCTGCATGGGCGCCTATGGTGCTGCCCTGCTCGCCCGCGATCGCGCTGGTGCCGACGGCACCTCGACCATCCTGTCGGCCGAGGACATCGCGCACCTCACCGTGACGCAAAAGCATGTCCGCTGCGGCCGTTGCTCCAACAACTGCCAGCTCACCGTCAACGACTTTGGCGGCGGCAGGCGCTTTATCACCGGTAACCGCTGCGAGAAGGGCGCCGGCCACAAAAAGCAAAAGACCGAGGCCCCCAACCTCTTCAAAAAGAAAAACGAGCTGCTCTTTAACCGCGAGGTCCTGAGTCCCGACGAGGCCCCGCGCGGCACCGTCGGCATCCCGCGCGCGCTCAACATGTACGAGAACTACCCCTTCTGGCACGCGTTCTTTACGCGCCTGGGCTTTAGCGTGCAGCTGTCCGACCAGTCGAGCAAAAAGACCTACCAGGCGGGCATCGAGTCCATGCCGTCCGAGAGCGTGTGCTACCCGGCCAAGATGAGCCACGGCCACGTGATGAACCTCATCGACCGCGGTGTCGACTTCATTTGGATGCCGTGCGTGCGCTGGGAGCGCAAGGAGGATCCGACGGCTGGCAACTGCTATAACTGCCCCATTGTCATGAGCTACCCCACGGCGTTGGCGCTCAATATCGACGAGATCCGCGAGCAGAACATCGAGTTCCTGTATCCGTTTGTGCCGTATCACGACAAGACCGAGCTCAAGCGCCGCCTGTACCAGGTGCTCGCCGTCGACCGCGTGGCCGATTCGCAAGCCGGCCGCGGCCGCGTGCGCGGTCCTAAGATTACGCGCTCCGAGGTCGATGCCGCTGTCAACGCTGCCTTTGAGGCCGATGCGCGCTTCCACGAGGACATCCAGACCATGGGTGAGGAGGCCCTTAAGTGGGTCGAGGATCACGGCGGCCACGGTATCGTACTCGCCGGCCGTCCCTACCATAACGACCCCGAGATCAACCACGCCCTGCCCGAGCTTATCTCGAGCTTTGGCTTCGCGGTCTTTACCGAGGATTCGCTTGCGCACTTGGTGAAGCCCGAGCGCCCCATCCGCGTCGTTGACCAGTGGATGTACCACAGCCGCCTGTACGCCGTCGCCCGTTTTGTGACGATGCGCAACGACTTGGACCTGATTCAGCTCAACTCCTTCGGCTGCGGTCTCGATGCCCTGACCACCGACCAGGTGCAGGAGATCCTGGAGGCCAGCGGCAAGATCTACACCGTGCTCAAGATCGACGAGGTATCCAACTTGGGTGCCGCGCGCATCCGCATCCGCTCGCTCATGGCAGCGCTTAAGGACCAGGAGGCCGAGCGCTTGGCCGAGGCCACGGCCGCGGGCGAGGCCTACGAGCAGGGCGATGCCGCGCCGGTGGCACCCTCCGCGGATGCCCCCGCGTTCGTGAGCCGTAAGTACACGTTCGAGGCGCAGCGCGAGAGTGCTTCGACCGCATGGCCCAAGGTGCCCTTTACCGAGCAGATGCGCGAGGAGGGCTACACCATCCTGTGCCCGCAGATGGCGCCGATCCACTTTGACCTGGTCAAAGAGGTGTTCCGCGGTGCCGGCTACAACTTGGAGCTGCTGCCCTCGACCGATCACGACGCCGTCGAGGCCGGCCTGCGCTACGTGAACAACGACATCTGCTACCCGTCGATCCTGGTGACGGGCCAGATTATGGAGGCCATCGAGAGCGGTCGGTACGACCTGTCCAAGACAGCTGTGGTCATCAGCCAGACCGGCGGCGGCTGCCGTGCCACCAACTACATCGCGCTCATCCGCAAGGCCCTGCGCGAGAGCGGCCACCCCGAGATTCCGGTGATCTCGCTTTCGGCCGTGGCGCTGGGCGAGGACAACCCCGGCTTTAAGATTACGCCGGCGCTGCTTAAGCAGGCCGTGTACGCGGTGCTCTTTGGCGACGTGATGATGCAGATGCTCTACCGCTGCCGTCCGTACGAGGCCACGCCCGGTGCCGCCAACGCACTCTACGAGGAGTACATGGCGCGCGCCCGCAAGCTGGCGCCCAAGTTCAACCGCCACAACTACACCAAGCTGTGCCGCGAGGCCATCCGCGCGTTCGACACCATGCCGCTCGTGGGCGAGGGCGCCAAGCCGCGCGTGGGCGTGGTCGGCGAGATTCTGGTCAAGTTCCATCCCACGGCCAACAACCACGTGGTCGACGTGATCGAGCGCGAGGGCTGCGAGGCCGTGGTGCCGGGTCTGCTCGACTTCTTCCTGTACTCCATGAGCAACGCCGAACTGCAGAAGGACGAGCTGGGTAGCTCTGCTACCACGCGCGCTGGTATGCAGGCGCTCATCAAGCTCGTGGACTGGATGCGTACGCCGGTGGAGGAGATGCTCGAAAAGTCCGAGCGCTTTGAGGCACCCGAGCGCATCGGCACCATGGCGGACAAGGCCCGCACGGTGCTGTCGGTGTGCAACAACATGGGCGAGGGCTGGTTACTCACGGCCGAGATGCTCGACCTAATTGACCATGGCGCGCCCAACATTATCTGCACGCAGCCCTTCGCGTGCCTGCCCAATCACGTGGTGGGCAAGGCCGTGATCAAGGAGCTGCGCCGTCAGCACCCCGAGAGCAATATCGTCGCGGTGGACTACGACCCCGGTGCGTCTGAGGTCAACCAGCTCAACCGCATTAAGCTCATGATCAGCGTGGCCAAGGAAAACATGCGCGCCGGCAAGGGCTTTAAGCTCGAGAAGGTGGCGCCGCTCGCGATGGACGAGGTCACCGGCCAGATGCGTGCCCACGACGGCTGCGTGAGCTGTGGCTCGGCCAGCGAGGAGGCCGTTGCATCGGTCGCCAAGCGTCTGGGACGCGGCATTAAGAAGTAGCTGGCCTGCTATGGGCTAGATATGAGACAAACGGGTGGTAGCCGTACCGGCTACCACCCGTTTTTGCTGGACATATGTTGCGTAAACGGCCCAACTATCACCCCTTGCGAACTTGGATTTCGGAAGTATGCGGCAAAATCTGAATAGGCCGAGCACACTGGATATGTCCAAGCTCTGTACCTGCGGGTTTATTGGCGAAAAACCGGGGTGTGCTCGAGAGTTCCGGAATTTGCCGCATACTTCCGAAAACGACGTCTCAGTGGCACCAAAAATCGCCCTCGGAACCCTGAGATAATGAACATATGTAGCCGTTTGCCGCGAAATACCATCCGTTTAAGGAACCCGTCCCCAACGCGCGTCATCTTTACGGTTGAATAAATACACATCTATGGAATTACGTAAGAGAGGATCGTTCCTATGAGCTACAAGACCGTTTGCGTTGCCGGCGGCGGCGTGCTGGGAAGCCAGATTGCCTTTCAGGCTGCCTACTGCGGCTTTGATGTAACGATCTGGCTGCGCAGCGAGGGCAGCATCGGCCGCACCCAGCCCAAGATCGATCATGTGCGCGAGGAGTACATCGCTGCTATCGAGGGCATGGCGGACGGCACGGACGAGTGGTGCGCCGGTATCGCCGATAGCGACCAGCCCTTCGACAAGGACGCTGCGCTTGCCGCCGTCGAGCGTGCCTACTCCACGCTCAAGCTGGAGCTCGATATTGCCAAGGCCGTGGCCGACGCCGACCTGGTCATCGAGTCTATGGCCGAGGACACCCAGGCAAAGATCGACTTCTACAAGAAGCTCGCCCCGGTTCTCCCGCAAAAGACCGTCATCGTGACGAACTCCTCCACGCTGCTACCGAGCACCTTTGCCAAGTACACCGGCCGCCCCGAGAAGTACCTGTCGCTGCACTTTGCCAATTCCATCTGGAAGAACAACATGACCGAGGTCATGGCGCAGGACCAAACCGACAAGCGCTACTTCGACGAGCTCGTCGACTTCGCCAACGACATTCGCATGCTTGCCCTGCCCGTCAACAAGGAAAAGAACGGCTATCTGCTCAATTCCATGCTGGTGCCATGGCTGCTTTCGGGCCTTGACCTGTATGTCTCGGGCGTGAGTGACCCCAAGAGCATCGACCTCGCATGGACGCGTGGCACCGGTGCCCCCAAGGGTCCGTTCCGCGTATTCGACACGGTTGGTATCCAGACGGCTTACAACATCGTTATGCAGTACCAGAAGGTGCCGGGCCTGGTGAGCCCGTTGCTCAAAAAGATGATGATGCCCTACAACTTTAAGGCCATGGCATCCGTCCTCAAGCAGATGCTCGACGAAGGCAAGCTGGGCGAAAGCTCGGGCGAGGGCTTCTTCAAGTACTAAAAAATGATCCGTCGGGGACGGAGGAAAGCGGATTATCGCATTCCTCCGTCCCCTGTGCGTCTTGCGGCTAACAGCTCCGGCTGCCGCGAGCCTAAGCTAGCCTTAAGGGGTGCTTGTTAAGCTTCGAGCCAAAATTGGACAGAGCTTGGCAAGTGCCTTGGAATATGAAGGAAACGGCAGCGATGGAATTCTTCTATGGTGACGACATGGGATCGAGTAGCGAAGGCGGCTGGCCGCTCACGCGCCGTGCTGCCCTTGCGGGCACGGCGGTGGGCGCGTTGGCGCTGGCGAGCGCGGGACTTGCAGGCTGCTCTGCTGCCGGAGCCGATGCGAACGATATGTCCAACGCGGACGACGGACTCACCGACGAACAGAAGAAAGTCTACAATCAGATCGTCGCGACCTACAACGTCGAGAAACAGGCTGCCATCAAAGAACAGCTCGATGCCGAGTACGCCGCAGGCAGCTTCGACGAAACCGCCCCATTCGTCAAGACAGATCTCTTTGGCACCGATACCCTGAGCTGCTACGTTCGCTTTGCAACGGCGGATCCCGTAACCGTCTCCTACAAGGTCGCCGGTCGCAAAAAGACCGGTGACGCGCCCAAGGTCGCTGCGTTTTCCCGCACGCTCCGCGGCGGCGACGCGCCGGCGACGGATCACGAGTTCAAGGTCATCGGCCTCATTCCCAACCACAAAAACAAGGTGACCCTCACCTGCACGGCACAAGATGGCACCAGCCGCATTTCGACGTTCACGATCGAGACGCCCGCGCTCAAGGGCGAGGAAGAAGAGCGGCTCGCCGTCACGGCGGGGGAGTCCAACACGCCGCTCGCCGATGGCCTCTTTACTATTCTGGGCAACGATTCGTCCAAACTCGACATTATGTACCTCTACGACAACGCTGGGCAGATCCGTGGCGAGGTGCCGATCATCGGCTACCGCAGCCATCGCCTGCTGTTTCCGGGCGACGGCAGCATGATCATGAGCGTTTCGACCACCAAGATGGCCCAGATCAACGCCATCGGCCAGGTGGTAAACGTTTGGAGCACGGGTGCCTACGAGCTGCACCACGACTACGCCTTCGATGACGATGGCAATCTGCTGGTGCTGGCGAGCCATGCCGGCTCCGAGGCCGACTTGGACGTCGACCGCGCGGCTGCCAAAAAAGACAAGGGCGATTGCGTTAACGTCGAGGACCTCATCATCAAGATCGACGTGACCACTGGTGATGTTTCCCTTGTTGTGGACCTGGGCGACATATTCCCCAATCTCAAGGCAAGCGCCAAGGTGGCCTCGGACGGCGACCTGGATTGGATCCATATCAACACGATCCAGTGGCTCGGTGGCGGTACCGTCCTGCTCAGCTCGCGCGAGACCTCGACGGTCATCAAGCTCGCCGATATCTACGGCACACCCACGGTCGATTGGCTCATGGGCTCGCCCGATTTCTGGGCCGGTTCGGGCTTTGAGGACAAGCTGCTGCAAGCCCAGGGCGATTTTTCGCTCAACGCTGGCCAGCACAGCGTGACGTATCTGCCGAGTTCTGACACGGCAACGACCGGTCGCTACCAGGTGCTGCTGTACGACAACAACTTTGGTGCGGCCGAGAGCTATCCCAAGTTCGACTGGAGTCAGCTGGGCGCCGCGGTGGTGACCGACTACAGTAAGGGAACGCATTCGTTTGGGCGCATCTTTACAGTGGACGAGACCGCGCGCACCTACGAGCTTGTGGACCAGATCGCAGTGCCGTTCTCAGGTTACGTAAGCAGCGCGCAACGTGTCGGCGATTCAATTAGTATGCTCGTGGCATCGGGCCAGGCCAAGACCTTCACCGAGTACGATCGCTATGGACCGCCCATCGTCACCTACGAGATGGAAGCCGAGAAGTACATCTACCGCGTGTACAAGTACGAGCTGTAGCGCTGCGCTTGGCTGTGCCTGCGCCCCGCGGCTGCGCTCTCGTGCCGGGCCCACCTCGCGTCCCGCATCACTTCACGTTAAACTCCACGCGATCGAGTTCGGGCACATTGAGGTCGATGAGCTTGCGGGCAACGCGGCGGTCGTGCGCCCCGAGCGCCTCGCTTGTCGTCACGTGGGCGACAACCTCGCGCTCGACAAGGCCCTCCTTGTCGCCCTCGGTAGCCGAGGTCTCGACGGCGACGGTGTAATCCTTAAAGCCCGGCAGCACCGCGGCAAGTTCGCGCGTGGTCTCGGTGACGCCGTAGCCGTCCTGCACGCCGGCCTGTGCCGAGCCAATAGACCCCGCGGTCATAACGATGCAGGGGATGGCAAAGATTACCGTGCCCACAATGATGCGGCGGCGCACCTTGCGCGATAGCTCGTCGACCTCAGCGTTTTCTTCAGCAGTCACAATACCGTCGCCGTTCAGGTCGCGCTTGAGTGGCGCGCGCAAAAGAAGCAGCACGGCTTCGGCCGCCAGCGCGATAAAGACGACGTTGATGCCAAACTCATAAAGCGCCGAGAGAAACAGTGACCCGTTTGCAATGGCGATGCCATAGCCCGCCGCGCACAGGGGCGGCATGAGCGCGGTCGCCACGGCCACGCCGGCGATGAGCGTGGCGGGTTCCTGGTCGCGTGAGTTGCCCAGCCCGCCCGCAAAGCCGCCGGCGAGCGCGACAGCGAGGTCCCACACGGTGGGCGTCGAGTTGTCGATAATGGCGGCCGTGGTGGTGCCAAGGGGCGAGAGCTTAAAGTACAACGTGGATGTGACCAGGCAAAAGGCCATTTGCAGCGCAAGGCCGGCGACGGCTTCGACGGTAATCTCGCGGTCGAGCGTGGCGATGCCATATGCCATGGCAAGGACCGATCCCATAAGCGGGCAGATGAGCATGGCGCCCACGATGGCGATGTCCGAGTCGATATCGAGGCCGATGCTCGCGATGAGCATGGCGATGATGAGGATGCACAGGTGAGAGCCGGTCAGGCGCGCCCCGTTTACAAAGCGCTTGCGAATCACGTGATAGGGTGCGCGACCCTCGCGAATGTTGAATGCGCGCCTCAGGAAGCGGCCGGCGTTCTCCATGACCTCACTGTGGGCGGGACGGATGCCATGGCGCCGGTGATGGCGCTCGCGCAATCGCTTGAGCTGTTGTTTGTCGAGTTCCATGTTCACCTCGCTCTGGCACGGGCCGCGTATCCCGCCCGTCGGCCTTACTCTACACCAAGGCGGGCAGGGCGCTAGTTGGATGCCGGCTGGCAGGGCGGATGACGTAAGAACAAGCGTACATGGCAAAGCGGGTGCTACCCACGAAAATATGATTCACGAACGCCCTCATATGTGTCGAAATTGCGATGTCATGAGGTATCAGTTTCAAAAGATTAGACAGTCGCCAATGTTGCGCAACAGAATTCAAAAATCGGCACCTACACTTCGAGGCGTATTGATACATCCGTGTCAAAGGGAGAAAGCCATGGCAAACTATAGCCCACAGCACTTTGAGCCTCGGGCCAAGGCCGTCAACGTCAAGGGCGTTGCCAACCGTGCCGTCGCAACCGTTTTGACGGCGGGCCTCATCGCTCAGCCGCTCATGTCGCCGCTGGCGGCAATCGCCGCGCCGTCAACCGATAACGGCGATTCTGTTCAGGGGGGGGGTAGTTCTGTAGAGAACACCGTTGTCGCCGGTAACCAGGCGGTCGTAAAGACGGCTGCCCAGCTGGCCGAGGAGTCGGCAAAGCAGCTCAAGGACGCTCAGGCCGCCTACGATGCGGCCCAGAAGAAGGCCGACGCGGCGGGCCAGTCTCAAAAGCAGGCGCAGCAGCAAAGAGACCATGCTGCAAAGGCCCTGAGCGACAACACGGCCGAGCAGAACGCGGCAGAAGTCGCCGCGCTTCATGAGAAGATTGACGAGCTTAAGGCGGCCGTCGACAAGGCCGAGCAACAGCAGAAGAAGCTGGACGACCTGAACGGCCAGCTCGATCAGGCCAACAAGAGCGTCGATGAAAAGACCCAGGCGCTCAAGGATGCCGAGACAAAGCGCGACGAAGCCAAGAAAGCCCTCGATGACGCCAAGGCCAAGCTCGAGGCCATGGATGGGTACGAGGCCGCCAAGAAGGCCGTCGATGACGCGCAGGCAAAACTCGATGCAGCGAACGCCGATGTGAAGACTGCCGAGGGTGAGCTCGATGCCGCCAAGACGGCTCTCTCCAATGCCGAGAAGGCAAAGAGCGATGCCGAGTCTGCTCTGACGTCCGCTCAGACAAAGAAAAAGCAGACCGCCGCTGCCCTCGTTGCTGCAAAAACCGCACATGACAACGCCCAGCTGAAGCTGGATCAGGCGCAGGCTGAGCTCGATGCCGCTACTTCTGGCACGGGCGTCGATCTGGGTGCGCTCGAGGCCGCGAAGATTACCGCTGCCAACGAGCTTGCTACCGCGAAGAGCGCCCTTGACGCCGCGACTGCCGCCGACGCTACTGCACAGTCGAATCTCAAAAATGCCCAGGCTGCCGTTCCTACTGCTCAGGAGCGTGTCAACTCCGCTAATACTGCCGTGTCATCCGCGCAGGCTGCATACGACGAGGCGAACGCGAAGTTCAGCGACGCGAAGGGCAAGTACACCACCGCCAAGGATGCATACGAGCAAGCTCAGCAGACCGAGGGCGATAAGAAGGCCGAGTACGACCGACTCGTCGAGGTTCGCAAGCAGAAGCAGAAGGCCTACGATGCCGCCAACGCCGACGTCACTGCTGCGGGAAAAGCCCGCGACGCTGCGAACGCCGAGGTCGAGAAGCTTAACCAGCAGATTGCCGACCTCAAGTCGAACATGACCGTAGACCAGAATGTCATCAACCAGGGTATGTTCGGCTTCTTGAGCTATATCAGCGGCGGCAGCCAGTTCACGGCCATGCAGAAAAAGAACGCCAAGGATGCCGTATCGATGCTGACCGGTGCTGATGACAAGGCCGAATGGTATGACGAGTACGTCGATCAGGACATGTCTCGCGACACCAACCCGCTTTCCTTGGAGCAGATGCGCAACGCCCTGACCTACCTCGACACCCAGAACAACCTCCGCAAGGCGAACGGCCAGTCGGCGCTCAGCGTCAGCCTTCGCATGATTGTTGCCGCTGCACTGAACGCGTCCTATTCATCGAATAATGATTTGAAGCACTCGAACTGCTACTGGGACAATGGAGAAAATCTCGCAGATGGCGGCGGAGCATATACCGGCGGTGAGACTGAGGATACCCTCGGCTGGCCCTACACTAGGCTCTATACTTGGGAGAAGAAGATCTTCGACAAGTATGTAGAGCAGTATGGCGACGAACTCGGCAAATACCGATATGAGTCCTATTACATCTATCAGAACTACAACAGCATCTACCATGAGTGCGGGCACTATCTTAACATCGTCGATTCCGCTACGGTCGCAATCGGTATTGCAACGGGTAGCGGAAAGAACGCC
>CATXXF010000006.1 GCA_958403395.1 uncultured Collinsella sp. | reverse complement strand
CCGTCAGTGAAAATGAAGAAGGGGGAGGCCTCGCGGCCTCCCCCTTTTTTGCGTTAATACTTCACAATGTAGTTGCATTTCACCCGTGACTCGGTTGGGCTTATGGGTAATGAGCTTTTATTTAAAGACAAAAAATCGAATTATAAGGGCAACCGCTATGACCACAATGATTAAAAGTAGGAATTGGAGTCGATGCTGCTTACGTCGTTTGCTTGATGAAACGAAGATCGTTTTCCCTTGTTTTGGCGTCTCGAGATAACGAGCCGAATGCGTTAAGGTTTGCTTAGGTCGAGGACCTCTTTGCTGCCGAGTTATGGGCGCTTTCGTTGGGTCGTCATTGATTGCGCTGTTTTTTGATAACGGTGCATCTTTCAGATATACGGGATCATTCGATGCGACGCCCATATGCTTACGTCCCGTTTGGGCATCCTCGAGCGTTTGATATCGATTTCTCGTCACATACTCGGGCTCTGCATCATTAATGGGCTCTTGCGAGATGTGGGGGCGATGGAACCGTGGCGGCTGCGTGGAAGTATCTTCCCCCTGCGTCGGCATAAACATATTGTTCTGGTTTTGGTCGTCCATGATGCCCTTTAGCTCGTTACCAACAACGTATACGCGCTCATTGTAAGCCCCTTGTTATTTGTGGCTGTGGACATACTCGTTATTTAAGCTCTGGTTCAAAGAACCTTAACCTTCCTAAAACCTTAGTGCTATGCACTTAGATATGCTTATAGTACCGGACTCAAAAAACTTTATAGTCGATGTATATATGAGCATCGGGTGGGCATATATAAGAGCGTCAAAAGAAGTCCCAGTCACCTAGAAGATGACTCGGCAGTCCTATAAAGGAGTGGTAAACATGGCAAGCATGGTTCCTTATCGTTCGGTTTTTGGCGTTCGTCCCTCTGCAAGCTCGCTGTTCGATCTGTTTGATGATATGAGTGACCTAGCGAACGGCTCGATTGCCTCTAAGGCGTTCCCCGTTGACGTTGAGGATAAGGGCGATGGCTATGAGGTCAAGGCTTATCTGACCGGCGTCGCCAAGGACGATATCGATGTCGAGCTTAACGAGGGCCGTCTGTCCATTAGCGTGAATGTCGAGGAAGACGAGGAGAACGAGGGCAAGAACTTCCTGCAGAAGGAGTTCAGCTCGTACAGCGCGACGCGTGGCGTGTATCTTAAGGACGCTTCGAGCGAGGGCCTCTCGGCTAAGTACGCTGACGGCATCCTGACCGTTACGGTTCCCAAGATCGTCGAGAAGAAGAACGTTACGAAGATCTCCATCGAATAACTTCGTTGGTGTTCTTCGCTATTAAAAGACAACAAAAGGGGCTGGGAAGCGATTCTCGGCCCCTTTTGCTGTCTAGGACAGTCTATTGAATGGTTGCCGGTTGATACTGACTCGCAGGGCGTATCGAGAGTTTTCGCGATCCTTGGAGAAGGGTGGCGGAGCTGCCGAGCTCGTCATCCAGGGTTGCGGCTAGAGCTTTGGCATAGCTTTTGACGGTAAGGCTCGGACGATTGTTGTCTTGGCTGATGTGCATGGCAATGAGCTGTTCGGTGCGATCGGTAACAAGTTCGCGCGCGGCTTCGGCGGCTTGGCCGTTGGAGAGGTGTCCCCTTGCAGACAGGATGCGCTCCTGAAGAAAGCGGGGATATTCTCCCTCGCGCAGCATGGTCACATCGTGGTTGCTTTCGAGCGCGAGGACTCGACAATCTTTGAGGGTGTTCATGGCTTGGCTCGATAGCTCTCCGGTGTCGGTGGCAAAGCCGATGGAATCATCGAGGGTGTCGAATCGATAACCGACTGGATTGATGACATCGTGTGATGTTGAGTAGGTTTGCACGTGGATGCCGGCAATGGATAGGGCGTCGCCGGGATCGAATTCCTCGACAGGCAGATGCGAAAGATTTTCTTTGTTCGAAAGAGTGCCCCTGCTGGCAAAGAGGGGGCCGTGCCAGTGCTTGCACCAGACATCGAGGCCCTTGATGTGATCGCTATGCTCATGAGTAATGAGAAGAGCCGAGACGTTGTCTGTCGAGAGTCCCAGTTCTGCCATGCGCTTTAATGTCTCGCGGCGAGACAGTCCGTCATCGACCATAATGAGCCCCTGCGGGCCCTCGATGAGTGCGCAGTTGCCTTTAGAGCCACTGCCGAGGATATGAAGGTGCAGACGAGACATAAGATTCCAAAGGATACAATGGGTGCGGACGAATAGAGGAGGAAGCAAATGCCTACGGTATCTCAGCATTATGGACACCATGCCGTGCCTGGGGCAGTCGATGAGACCCGGACGAGGCAGCAGGCTGCTCCTGTCGTGCTCATGGTATCAGGCGGCGCGGACTCGACGGCACTGCTTCTTATGGCGTGCACATCAAAGCTGGATATCCAAGACGGACGCGGTGTTGCCCCCATTGCTCGCGAGCGCCTGCATGTGCTGCATGTAAACCATCATCTGCGCGGCAAGGCGTCCGATGGCGACGAGGCCTTTGTGCGTGAGCTCTGCGCGCAATATGGTTTACCGCTGTGTGTGGAGCACGCTTATTTTGATGGGGAGTCGGGCAATATTGAGGCCGCGGCCCGCGAGGTGCGCTATGCCGCGGCGCGGAGGTATGTTCGCGAACTCTGCGCCCAGACGGGGGCACCGCGAACGGCGGCTCGTATCTGCACCGCGCACACGTCTTCGGATCGCGCGGAAACGTTTTTGATGAACGCGATTAAGGGTTCGGGGCCCGCTGGTCTATCGAGCATTCCTCGCCGGAGGAATATCGTGGTGCGTCCCTTGCTCGACCTAACTCATGGCGAGCTCGTGGGCTATCTACAGGTACATGGTCAGCCGTGGCGTGAAGACGAGAGCAATGAGGATATCTCGTATCTGCGAAACTACGTGCGCCATCGAGTGATGCCGGTGGTGGCGCAGCGCAACGCGAGCGTGTGCAAGACGATTGGCGCCGCCTGCGAGATCTTAGGCGATGAGGACGCGTTTTTGTCTCAGCTTTCGGCACAGGCGTTTCGAAGCTGTTTGCGCAAAGAGGCAGCGGGCGCGCTGGTGCTCGATGCCAGGCGCCTTGCTGCGGCCGAGGTGGTAATCGCGCGGCGCATCGTGCGACTGGCGATTAAGCGCATCGATCCGGACGCTCGTCCCGAGATGCGGCATGTTGAGCGAGTCCTTTCCTGCGTTGCCGAGGGCACCGGCTCGGTCACGCTTCCGGCGGGGATTGACGCACGCATTGAGTTTGGCATGCTGGCGTTTAAGGCGCCGGCGGCTCGCGAGGGCCTGGTCGCGGACTGGGTTACCGTACCCGGTCGTTTGCCGTTGGGCGGGGGACGCATGCTGGTCACAGAACCGATGGCTGTTGAGCCGGGATGCGATATCGTGCGCCGCGCCCGTGAGCTTGCGGCTGCCGGGGAAGTGACAGCTTTGGTAGACGCGGCTGCCCTGGGTTTTGCCGACAGCGATAGTGAGCGGATCCTGGCGGGCTCGCGTGGCGAGATCCCTGCCGAGGCGCGATTGGCGCGCCTGTGGGTGGACGGTCCCGCGCCGGGAGACGTGATGTGCCCGTTAGGGATGAGTGGCCGAAGCAAGAAAGTATCCGATTTGCTAGGTGAGGCTCGCATTCCCGTTTCCGAGCGCGCCGGCGTGCCCATGGTGAGGACGGCACCGGGGGGTGCCGTGGTGTGGGTCGCCGGAGTTCGCGCGGACGAGCGTTTTAAGTGCACGGCCGCAACGCGCGTGGCATATCTGCTCCGCGTGGTCGATGCGGAATAGCGTCCCACGCCTGCTATTCTGTGCGACGTTGACGGTATTCCCGCGCTGATGGTGCACGGGCTGGTAAATTTACCCCGTGCGCTGCTAGAATGTGTAGTTCGCGTCCATACGGCGGTGTGTGGGCGATAAGCACAAGAAAGGGTTGTCATGGCTTCTCAACATCCGGATATCGAGAAGGTTTTGTTTACGCAGGAGGATATCGACGGTATCGTCTCTCGCCTGGGCGAGGAGATTACGCGCGACTACGCGGGTAAGGATCTGGTGCTGATCGCGGTCCTACGCGGCGCCGTGGTCTTTATGGGCGACCTGATGCGCAAGATCGAGCTGCCGACCAACATCGATTTCATGGCTGTTTCGAGCTATGGCGACGGTGTGAAGTCCTCGGGTATCGTGCGTATCATTAAGGACCTGGATATCGACATCCGCGGTCGCGACGTGCTGATCGTCGAGGACATTCTGGACTCGGGCCTGACGCTCAAGTATCTGATGAAGAACCTCGAGAGCCGCAAGCCCGCTTCTCTGGAGGTCGCCGCCTTCCTGTGGAAGGACGTTGAGGACCGCGTCTCGGCCATCACGCCCAAGTATGTTGGAACCCATTGCCCCGATGCCTTTGTGGTGGGCTACGGCCTCGACTATGCCGAGCGCTATCGTAACCTTCCGTATCTGGGCATTTTGAAACCGGAGGTTTATTCGTAAGATGCCCGACGACCATAACGATAACAATTCCCAGACTCCCCGGGAGCCTAAGATCCCGGGGATGCCCGGAGGCAAGAAGCCCACGCGTACGGGCTGGCTGTATTTTATTTTGGCTTGCGCGCTTCTGGGCTACGCCTTCTTTAACATGGGCTCCGGCTTTGCCAATTCCAGCAATACCGTTAAGCTCGCGACGAGCGAGATGGTGAGCGCCATCAAGCAGGATCGCGTCGAAGATCTGACCTATACGGTTCAAGACGGAAGCGTGAAGGGTCATTACTGGAAGACGAAGAAGGACAAGGGCGATACGAGCGAGCTCAAGAGCTTCTCCTCGACCTATGTCGGCTCCGATTCGCTTGCCGAGCTCATGGCGGAGCACCCCGATACCAAGTACATCGTCAACACCAACGATCCCGATTTTTGGGGCGACTTGGCGATGAGTGTGCTTCCGACGATCGCCCTTATCGCCATCATGTTCTACTTTATGCGTCAGATGATGGGCGCCAACAACAGGAACATGCAGTTTGGCAAGACCAACGCCAAGACCAACGAGGCCACACGCCCCAAGGTCAAGTTTGAAGACGTTGCCGGCGTGGACGAGGCAGTCGAGGAGCTCGAGGAGATCCGTGACTTTTTGAGCGATCCGGATCGCTATCGCAAGCTGGGCGCCAAGATCCCGCGTGGCGTGTTGCTGGTTGGCCCTCCGGGCACCGGTAAAACGCTGCTGGCCAAGGCCGTTGCCGGCGAGGCGGGCGTGCCGTTCTTTAGCATCTCGGGTTCCGACTTTGTCGAGATGTTCGTAGGTGTCGGCGCCAGCCGTGTGCGTGACCTCTTTAAGGAGGCCAAGTCCCAGGCCCCGTCGATCATCTTCATCGATGAGATCGATGCCGTGGGACGTCAGCGCGGAGCTGGCTTGGGCGGCGGTCACGACGAGCGCGAGCAGACGCTCAACCAGCTGCTGGTCGAGATGGACGGCTTTGAGGAAAGCGAGTCGGTCATCCTGATCGCCGCCACCAACCGCCCCGACATTCTGGATCCGGCGCTGCTGCGTCCCGGTCGTTTTGACCGTCAGGTTACGGTCGACCGTCCGGATGTGAAGGGCCGCGAGCAGATCTTGCGCGTGCATGCCGAGAACAAGCCGATGGACGAGGACGTTAAGTTTGAGAAGCTCGCCCAGATGACCGTTGGCTTCACTGGTGCCGATCTGGCAAATCTGCTCAACGAGTCTGCGCTGTTGGCTGCCCGCCGCCATCGTTCCGTGATCTCGATGGACGAGGTCGAGGAATCGATGGAGCGCGTGATTGCCGGACCGCAGCGCAAGGGTCGCGTGATGACCGAGGCCGAGCGCACCACGATTGCCTACCACGAGAGCGGTCACGCCCTGGTGGGTCACATCCTGGAGCACTCCGATCCGGTCCACAAGATCTCGATCGTCAGCCGCGGCCAGGCTTTGGGTTACACGCTGCAGCTTCCGCAGGAGGACCACTTCCTCAAGACCAAGAACGAGATGCTCGACGAGCTCGCCGTGTTCTTGGGTGGCCGCGTTGCCGAGGAACTCATGTGCGACGACATCACGTCGGGCGCGAGCAACGATCTGGAGCGCGCGACCAAGATGGCGCGCGAGATGGTCACGCGCCTGGGCATGAGCGAGGAGCTTGGAACGCAGGTGTTTGGTGAGGCGCAGCATCAGGTATTCCTGGGCCGCGACTATGCCGATCATCAGGACTACTCTGAGGAGACGGCGCGTCGCATCGACATTGAGGTCCAGCGCATTATGCGTGAGGCCCATCGTCGTGCGGTCGAGATCCTGGATGCCCGTCGCGATCAGCTCGACCTGATGGCCAAGGTGCTGCTCGAGCGCGAGACCGTCGAGGGTGACGCCGTGAACGCCCTGCTCGACAACGAGTGGGACGCCTACCTTGAGCGCGAGGGCGATATCCTGGCGGCCAAGGAGGAGCGCAATGCCAAGGCGGCCGGCATGCCGACCAAGAAGCGCACGCCCCGTATGAGCGAGGAAGAGCTGGCGGCTGATGCCGCGGCCTTTGCGCAGGCGGCCATGCAGGAGGATGCCGAAGTCGCATCCGATGATGCTGGCGATGACCATGCCGTCGTCGATGCCGACGCCGACGCCGACAAATAGTCTTTGTGGCGAAAGCCTCCGCGGGGAAACCTGCGGAGGCTTTTTCTTTTGAGCGATATGGGGCCGTCTGTTGATTGGGGACAGACTTAAATGAGCGTTTTCACGCATTTTAAGTCTGTCCCCAATCAACATTGCTGCGGCACTTTGCTCGGCTAAAGCGTACAATAGCGCCTATGCGAAAGGGGAACAGATGATCAACGAAACTATGTATGCTCGCGGCGCGGAAAGCTCCATCATCCGTGAGATTTTTAGCTATGGCCTTGAGCGCAAGGCGCAGATCGGTGCGGAAAACGTATTCGATTTTTCGCTGGGCAATCCGAGCGTTCCGGCGCCCGCTGCTGTGGCTGAGTCGATTAAGAAGGCCCTGGAGCTGCCGAGCGACCAGCTGCACGGCTACACGCCCGCACCGGGCCTGCCGCAATGTCGTGCCGCTGTGGCCGAATCGCTCAACCGCCGCTTTGGCACGAGCTATGAGGGCAAAGACGTATTTATGACGGTGGGTGCCGCGGCTTCGCTCACCTGCACGCTCAACGCCGTTACGAACCCGGGCGACGAGGTTATTGTTATCGCCCCGTACTTTCCGGAGTATCGCGTTTGGATTGAGAAGGCCGGCTGTACGTGTGTTGAGGCGCTCGCCGATGAAGATACGTTCCAGCTGAGCGTGGACAACGTGCTCAAGGCGATCAGCGATAAGACGGCGGCCGTCATCATTGACTCTCCCAACAATCCGACCGGTGCCGTATATACATGCGACACGCTGACGCGACTGGCCAATGTTCTGCGCGAGGCCAACGCTCAGCGCGATCCCGAGAATCCGATTATGCTCATCTCGGATGAGCCGTACCGCGAGATTGTGTACGGTGCCGAGGTGCCTTGGGTGCCCTCGATCTACGAGCACACCATCGTGTGCTACTCGTATTCCAAGTCGCTGTCGCTGCCGGGCGAGCGCGTGGGGTGGATCTTGGTTCCCAACACCAATCCGCAGGCTGCCCGTCTGATGCCGGCTGTTGCGGGTGCTGCCCGTACGCTAGGTTTTGTATGCGCACCGGCACTCTTCCAGCGCGTAATCATCGATTGCATCGATGAGCCGAGCGATGTCGAGGCCTATGCGCGCAACCGCACCGCGCTTACCGACGCACTAGCGGAGTACGGCTACACCTATGTTGAGCCGGATGGTGCATTCTACCTGTGGGTGAAGGCGCTGGAACCCGATGCGAATGCGTTTTGCGAGCGTGCAAAGAAGTATGAGTTGCTTGCGGTTCCCTCGGACAGCTTTGGTATGCCGGGTTGGTTCCGCCTGGGCTATTGCGTGAGTTACGAAACGATTATCAATTCGCTACCCGCTTGGAAACAGTTGGCGGACGAGTATCGTTAAAAGTAAAGCGCTCTGCCTACAATGTTTTACGTGAAACGGGGTTTGGTGTTAAGCCAGACCCCGTTGTCATGGACGTTGTGTCTTTGGGATGGAGTGGTTTTACGACTATCGAAGGCTATGCGTACAATGAATATAAGCGACGGCCGTGCCAGATAAGGAGACCTGATGCCCTACCTGCTTTCTTGTGACATTCATACCCATACGATATTCTCTGCGCATGCATATTCGACCATTGAGGAGAATGTGTACTGGGCGGCAGAGCGTGGCCTGCAGGTGCTCGGATCTGCCGACCATCTGAGCTCTATGGTTACGGCTTGCCCCAATGACCTGCGCAGTTACCAATTCTTTATCAACCAGGATATCTGGCCGCGCATTTGGAGCGGCGTGCTGGTGCTGCGTGGTGCCGAGGCCGATATCGTTTCGCTGGACGGAAGCCTGTTTGGCGAGGACACTCCTGTCACGCTCGATATTGCCGGTGATTCGTACAGCCGTCAGCATTCGCTGTTCGATTTGGTTACGCGAAATTTGGATTATTTGGTTGCGAGCGTGCATAATCCGCAGATTGCTGAAGGCGCGACGCTGGCCCAGACGACCGAGATGTATATCAATGCCCTGGAGCACCCCAAGGTGTTCATGCTGGGTCACACGGGGCGTTCGGGCGTGCCGTTCGATATCGACGAGGTGCTGTTGGCAGCTAAGGCCAAGCACAAGATTATCGAGATCAACAACCATAGTCTTGAACACGGTGTCGACACTGAGCATTGGGCCGTATGCCGCAAGATCGCCGAGCGCTGCGCCGAGCTGGGCGTGGGCATTGGCGTGTCAACCGATGCCCACATTGGCATGGCCATTGGCAAGCTCGATCACGCGCGCAAGATGCTCGACGAGATTCACTTCCCGCTAGATTTGATCGTGACGCGCGACCGCGAGACGCTGCTGCGCGAGATGGCGGCAGCCGGCGTGTGCGATCTGCGCAATGGGATGTAGCGGAGTTTATAAACCAAGCGAAGGGGGCGGCCCAGGCGGGTCGCCCCCTTTCTTGTCCCAAAAATCTACTGAGGTCGGTTAGCGGTGTTCGAGGACCGCTACGGTTTCGGTGTGGTCGGTGTGAGGGAACATGTCGACGGGCGTGATCTTGAGCAGGCAATAGCCTCCGTCGAGGAGCTGATGCAGGTCGCGCTCTTGAGTTACGGGGTTGCAGCTGATATAGGTGATGCGGCGCGGCTTAAGCGCGCAGGCAGCTTCGAGGAACTCGGGGGTAGAGCCGGCGCGCGGCGGATCGATGGAAAGGACATCGACCCGCTCGTTGTTATCGGCGGCATCCAGGATGCAATCGGTGGCGTCGTCGGCCATAAACCAGGCGCTGCGGGTGAGGCCGTTGAGCTCGGCATTGCGACGTGCGTCGGCAATGCCCGCCGGGTTGCGCTCCACGCCGAGCAGCATAATGCCGATGCCCTTTTTCTGGGCATCTTTAACTGCGCAAAGACCGATGGTACCGCTGCCACAGTAGGCATCCATGAGCACATCGCCCTGGTGCAAATCCATGCCGTCGATAGCGAGCTGATAGAGCAGCTCGGTCTGTTGCGGGTTGGTCTGATAAAACGCGGTGGGGGAGATGTCGAATTCGCAGCCGAGCAGCTGGTCGCGCATGCATTCGGCGCCATACACGATGCGGGTTTCCTCGCCGAGGATGGCGTTGCCGGGACGTCCGTTGATGTTTTGGGCGACGGTGACGATGCGCGGATCGAGTGCGGCGACAGCCTCAAAGAACTCCTGCGCATGCGGCAAGTCGCGCTGAGCGGTCACGAGCGTGACCATGACCTGGTCGGTACGCCAACCGCAGCGGACGACGGCATAGCGGAGCAAGCCCAGATGCTTGTCCTCGTTAAAGGCGGGAATATGCAACCGCTCAGCTTCGCGTGCGATGCCGTTGAGAATCTGACGAGCGCCCGACGCCTCGACGGGGCATTCGGGTACGGCAACAATCTTGTGCGTGCCGCGCTCAAAGAAACCGCAACGGACAGCGCCCTCCTTACCGGGAGCAAAGGGAGTGGCAGCCTTATGACGAAAGCCACGCGGCGCAGGATATTTACCCGGGTCGCCAAGGGTGACGCCCATACCGCGAATAGGATCGACAGCAATGCTCTCGCGCTCACAAAGCTCGGCAAACAGCTCCTCCATAGCAGCCTGCTTAGCCGCCAACTGCTTTTTATAAGGACGATTGAGCGCCGTGCACCCACCGCAAGATTTCATGATCGAACAGGGAGACTTGGGGTCCACGGCCTTACGCGCAGACGAAACCCGATCTTTATGCGAGCGCTTGGAACGAGTCTGAGGCGCTTTATCCCCGCCTCGACGAGAGTCAGAACGCTTGGTCTTAGCTCTGCTCTTGGTCGGTTTGCTTTTTGCAGCTTTAGAAGACTTGGATTTCGTAGAAGATTTCTCCTCCTTCGACCCCTCAGCCGCCTCGATCAAAGCACGACGAGCCTTACGCTCCGCACGAGATTCTGCCATGAATTAACCCCACTAATTTACAAATTGAAATCTGAAAGCATTGTACCGTGCCAAGCTAGCGGACGATATGCAAGCGTCCATTTCGTGTCAGTGATAAGTCCAACGATGTTTGCTCCCCGCCCATGCCGGGCAAACCCTCCCTTGTACTTTATCAAGGTAGAGTGTATGATTCTGGACGTTACACGGCTCACTTTACTTAACTAAAGTGCCATCAAGGGGGAATACCATGAATACCGATATGTCTCGTCGTCAGTTTGTTGGTCTAGCCGGCTCGCTCGCCACGGTGCTTGGCCTTGGTCTTGTCGGTTGCGGCGGTGGTGCCGGCAAGGGCTCCGCTGCTGGCTCTGCCGCGGCCAAGGATGTGAAGGGCGCTGCGGAGTCCAAGAAGCTCGTGGTGGGCTTTGATAAGTCCTATCCTCCGTACGGATTTGTGGGCGACGATGGCGAGTACACCGGCTTTGATCTCGATCTGGCCAAGGCTGTTGCCGATAAGCAGGGCTGGGAGGTCAAATACGAGGCCATCGACTGGGATGCCAAGGATACGCTGCTTAACTCGGGCGCCATCAACTGCATCTGGAACGGCTTTACCATGGAGGGTCGCGAGGACGATTACACGTTCTCCGAGCCGTACATGCTCAACGAGCAGGTGCTGGTGGTAAAGAAGGATGCGGGCATCAAGAGCTGGGACGATCTTGCCGGTAAGACCGCGATTACCCAGACCGATTCCGCTGCGCAGGATGTGCTCGAGGGTGACCAGAAGGATCTGGCGGCGACGTTTGCCACGCTCGACACGATCGGCGAGTACAACACGGCCTTTATGCAGCTCGAGAGCGGCGCGGTCGATGCTGTGGCTTGCGACCTTTCGATTGCCCAGTATCAGCTTGCCGCAAAGCCCGATGCCTATACGCAGCTTGATGAGCCGCTGTCCAGCGAGCACTACGCCGTCGGCTTTAAGAAGGGCGACACCAAGTCGGCCGACGCCGTGACCGAGTCGCTCAAGGCGCTCTACGAGGACGGCACGGTCAAGGACCTCTGCGATAAATATTCAAGCTATGGTTTGTCTTTCGATAATTGGGTGCTCAAGTAATGTCTATTCAGGTCATGATGCAGATGCTTGGCCAGGGATTCTTGGTCAGTTTGCAGCTGTTTGTACTGACGCTGCTCGGGTCGATTCCGCTGGGAATTCCCGTGGCGTTTATGCGCATGAGCAAAATCGCGCCGCTTCGCTGGATTGCGCGCATCTACATTTCGGTCATGCGCGGTACGCCGCTCATGCTGCAGATGTTTGCCATCTACTTTGCCCCGTACTACGTGTTTGGCATTTCGCTCACGCCCGATTCCAAGTGGACGGCGTGCGTCGTGGCGTTCATCATCAACTACGCCGGTTACTTTGCCGAGATCTATCGCTCGGGCTTGCAGTCCATTCCGCGCGGTCAATACGAGGCTGCCGAGGTGCTGGGCTATTCGCGCATGCAGACGTTTCTGTATATCGTGATGCCGCAGGTTGCCAAGCGCATTTTGCCGGCGATGGGCAACGAGATCATCACGCTGGTCAAGGATACGTCGCTGGCGTTTGCCATCGGCGTGGGCGAGATGTTCTCGACGGCCAAGGCGCTGGTCGCCTCGCAGGTGAGCATGGTGCCGTTTGCGATCGCGGCGCTGATTTACTGGGTCTTTAACTTTGTGGTCGAGATGCTGCTGGGCGCCGCCGAAAAGAAGCTGGACTATTATCATGACTAACTCGGTGATGAAAATCGAAAGCGCTCGCAAGGCGTTTGGCGGCAATGAGGTGCTCAAGGATATCTCGCTCAAGGTAAAGCGTGGCGAGGTCGTGGCGATTATCGGGCCTTCGGGTGGCGGTAAGTCCACGCTGCTGCGCTGCGCCACGCTGCTCGAGACGCTCGACGGTGGATCGCTCTCGTTTGGTGACCTTGCCGTTGCGACGGATGCGGGCTCGGGTGCGGTCTATGCGAAGGGCGATGTGCCCAAGCAGGCGCGCTCGCGATTCGGTCTGGTGTTCCAAAATTACAACCTGTTCCCGCACTATTCCGTGATGAAAAACATCATCGATGCTCCGATTCGCGTGCTTAAGCGTCCGCGCGAGCAGGCGGAAGCCCGCGCTCACGAGCTGATTGCGCAAATGGGGCTGACGGGCAACGAGAACAAGGTGCCGTGTGAGCTTTCGGGCGGTCAACAACAGCGCGTGAGTATTGCCCGCGCCCTGGCGCTCGATCCGGAAATCTTATTCTTTGACGAGCCGACCTCGGCGCTCGATCCCGAGCTGACGGTCGAGGTTCTGCGTGTCATTAAAGACCTTGCGGCGCAGAACATGACGATGGTGATCGTGACCCACGCAATGCAGTTTGCGCGCGATGTTGCCGACCGCGTGGTCTTTATGGATGGCGGCCGCATTGTCGAGGAGGGTCCTGCCGAGCAGGTTATCGACCATCCGCGTGAGCAGCGCACCCGTGAGTTCTTGAGCCGTATCGAGGGGTAGGCTCAGGTATTTACTCAACTATTAATTGAGGCGAAGCCGCCGCAGGTCTTACGGTCTGTGGCGGCTTTTTGTTTGCATCGACGGGGTTCAATAATCGCCTCACAAGCTTGTCTCTTCCTCTCGCCGCCTGTATTCATACGTGCGCCGAAAGGTATGCATGGACAGCCGCCCGTGAGGGTAGGGTGGTGGCATAGGACATTTGGAGGGTGAGTCGGCTCGGCTGCCGACCATGCTGCTCCCGGGATGGCACCGACCGCGAACTCTCCCCGTTGGCGTCGCGCATTGAGCGCGGCCCTGCAAGGAGGTCATCATGGGTGCTCCCAAGACCGGTAACGTAAGGAACGTGGTGCTCGTAGGCCAAGGCGGGGTGGGCAAGACTTCACTCGCCGAGGCCATGCTCCACCTTTCCGGCAAGACCGCCCGCCTGGGCGGCCACGACGGCACCAAGCCCACGCTCGACTATGACCCCGAAGAGGTCAAGCGTTCATTCTCCATCTCGACGACCATCGCGCCAATCGACTGGAAGGGTGCCCGCATCAACGTGCTCGATGCCCCGTGCTACCCCGATTTTATCGGCGACGCCTTTGCCGCGATGAGCGTCTGCGAGACGGCTCTGTTTGTGGTTGACGCCGAGGCCGGCCCGCAGCCTACGACCGTCAAGCTTTGGTATGCGGCGGAGGATCTGCGTCTGGCGCGTGCGGTGTTCGTGAACCGCTTGTCGCGCTCCGAGGCCAGCTTTACGACCACCATGGACCTGCTGCAGGAGCGCTTTGGCACGCGCCTGGGCGCCGTGACCCTTCCCTGGGGCGAGGGCGAGGACTTTGACGGAATCATCGACCTGGTGCGCATGAAGGCGCGCCATTGCAACGGCGCCGAAGCCGTTGAGTCGGAGATTCCCGAGGAGTATCGTGCCCAGGCGGAGGAAGCCCATGACCATCTGTGCGAGCTGGTGGCCGAGGCTGACGACGAGCTGATGATGAAGTACTTGGAAGGCGAGGAGACGCTAACTCAGGAGGAGCTTGAAGGCCTGCTGTCGAAGGCGATCGCCGAGCGCATCTTTGTGCCGGTCTTTGCGGGCGATTGCATTAAGGAGCAGGGCGTCAACTCGCTGATGGACGACATCGCGACGTACTTCCCAGCGCCGACCGACTATGGCGAGATGCCGCTTATCGACGGCGATTCGCTCAAGATTTCGAGCGACGATGACCGCCCGGTGGCGTTTGTGTTTAAGACGCTGGCCGATCCGCAGCAGGGTCGCATCAGCTTTATCAAGGTGCTGACGGGCACGCTTGAGCCGGGCCTTGAGCTGATCAACGCGCGTACCCGCAAGAGCGATCGTCTGGCTCACCTGTATGTGATGTGCGGCCGCGACATGACCGAGGTCGGTCACGCCTATGCCGGCGACATTATCGTGGCGCCCAAACTGGCTGCCGAGACGGGCGATACGCTCTCCATTACCGGTAAGGTCGAGGCTGCGGCGTTTAAGTTCCCCAACTCGCAGTACCGCATTGCCATCGAGGCCGAGAATCGCGGCGACGAAGAGAAGCTCTACACGTTTATCGAGAAGGCCTGCAGGGCCGATCCGACCATGAGCATCGACCGCGACGAGGAGACCGGCCAGACCATTATCTCCGCCGTTGGTGAGGCGCAGGTTTCGGTGCTGCTCAACCGTCTGGAGGACCGCACCAAGGTCGTGGCCAAAAGCGTGCCGATCCGCATTCCGTATCGCGAGACCATCCGCCGCACGGCGAGTGCCCAGGGCCGCCACAAGAAGCAGACTGGCGGTGCCGGTCAGTATGGCGACTGCTGGCTGCGCGTTGAGCCGCTCATTGGGCCCGACGGCACGAGCGACGGCTACGAGTTTGTGGACGAGGTCGTGGGCGGCCGCATCCCGCGCTCGCTCATCCCCGCCGTGGACAAGGGCGTCCAGGAGACCATGAAGGACGGTATTATTGCCGGCTATCCGCTCACGGGCATTCGCGTGGCTGTGTACGACGGCTCGTATCACAGCGTCGACTCCAACGAGATGGCGTTCCGCGCGGCGGCTCGCATCGGCCTGCGCAAGGCATGCGCCGATGCCGACCCGGTGGTGCTGGAGCCCATCGAGGAAATCACGGTGACTATCCCCGAGAGCTACGCCGGCGCCGTGATGGGCGACATCTCGGCATCGCGCGGTCGCGTGACGGGCATGGAGACCGATGAGCGCGGCGACACCGTGGTCATCGCCCAGGCGCCGCTGGCCGAGTTGACGGATTACTCGACGCGCCTGCGCTCTATCACGCGCGGCACGGGTGACTTTACCATGAAGCCCGCTGGCTATGAGCAGGTTCCCTATGACGTTCAGGCCAAGCTGGTCGAGCGCTATGAGGAGGGTCGCGCCAAGTAGCGTGCGATTTTGCCTGCAATGTAGGTGCTGACGAAAGGGCCGCCTTGGGTAACCGGGACGGCCCTTTTTGGTCCCCGGTGGGGTTGCAAATCGGTTCTTGTCGTGGCTTGGGGCTAGTTCCCCGAGGCCTGGTTGCGGCCGGTGACGTAGTCGATCTGAACGTGCGGCTGTAGGTTATAGCAGTACACGTGGAAGCAGAGTGTCTTGCCGTGGTCCTCGACTGATTGCGCCTCAAGGCGCACGCCACGGCAGACAAGTTCCTCTTCGTTATACATGGGCGTGACACGGTAGAGCACATGGTTACCCGTATCGCGGATGTAGCCGAGAATCTGCTCTTCAAATGGCAGCATGCCCGTCTCGTTGAGATAACGCGTGCCGGTGAGGAGATTCTTGCGGTTGGCGTTTTCGCCGCAGAGCGACCAGGCGATGAGGTGGCAGCGGTTGTAGAGGCTCTGGCTTGGAATAAAGTCGTAGCGCTGCTGGTGCCATCCGGCGGGGTGGATACGCGAGATGTCGCCGCGCTTGCCCTGTCCGAGCGACTCGGGGCCTACGCAGGCGAGCGCCTTGCGAGTGCGGCCCAAGCTGTCGAGCTTGGAGAATTTCTTAAAGCAGCCTTCTTCGGTGGCACGTTCATACTCGTCAAGCGTGAACGACGGCGTGCCGAGCGGGTGCGTGCTGTCGGCGCGAAGGGCAACGTAGGGATTGCCGGCGTAGTCGGGAATGCTGCTGAGATAAACACCGCGGGCGCGGTTGAGGTCGGGGTTTTCGACCTCGTCGATGGGGGTGGCGGCACTGTCCGCGGAAACGTCGTCATCGGTGTCGGTTGCGGCGGAATCGGAGCCATCGCCAGAGTCCTGGCCGTTTTGAGGGTCTGAAGAGCTCACTGTTCCCGATTCGAGCCGGGCAACCAGGTCTGCCTCGTCGTCGGTGCGGCTGGGACTCTCGTTTTGTTTCTCGGCCAGAGCTACCGCCTGCTCATCGCTTTGCGGCGACAACAGCTTGGGCGCCCCGTCGAGCGACCCTGTGAACAGCGCAAACCCCAGCACCACGGCGGTGCCGATGGAAAGTACTTGCTTGTAGGCGGGCTTGCGCGACATTGAGGCTCCTGGATGGACGGTTGGGAATCTACCAGTCTAGCAGGAGCCGGCAGGGGCCGTTCTGTCGAACAAATACTCAAGATTTGGGATAGACGCTACTGATTCATTTGTCCCGCGGTCTAGATCGAGGTGGAGTCGAGCCAGTTGAGCTTGCACTCGAGAATGCGCTGCTCGCCGGGTTCGCTGCTTCCGTCAAGTAGGGCGAGCAGCATCTCGGCTGCTTCGCGACCTTCTTGGTCGACGGGCTCGATGATGGTGGAGACGGTCGGTGTGGTGAGATTAGTCCAGTCTTCGCAGTTGAGTCCCAAAAGGCCGATTTGCTGCGGAAGCAGATGGGCCATTGGCTGGAGGGCCTTGTAGACACGGGGAAGTGCCCACTGATTTTGCACGAAGATAAGGGTTCGCTTGGCGGGATTGAACTTGAATTTAAAGTATTCGGTGAGCTCGTTGATTGACGGCTTGTTGTGATCGATGGGAATCGCTTTGTAGAGCTGCCCGTTCGCTGCCAGCGCCTCGGCATACCCCTGAAAACGCTCCATGCGGGTGCGCATTTCGGTCATGTTGGCGGCAATGGAAAAGAAATCTTCGTAGCCGGCGTCGAGGAGTGCCTGTGTGGCGTTGTACACGCCGTCGTAAAGGTTGGTTTTGATCCAGCTGGTACCTGGGCTATAGATGGCCGCATCGAAAAAGACGACCGGCTTGCCGGCGCGTCTAATGCGGTTATGCACGGCTTTGAAGTTTGCCGTGGGCTGGATGATAAAGCCATCGACGCCCAGCGAGAGCATCTTGTCGACGTACATGAGCTCGGTCTCGGGGTTAAAGTTGCTCGTGCAAACGACCGTCTGGTAGCCCGCGGGGAGCATGACCTGCTCCATGCCATTGAGAACGAGCCCCGCCCATTTGTTGGTGTTATCCAAAATGATGATGGCAATGACGTGGGTTTGCTTGCCGGTGAGCGTCTGCGCTTGGGCGTTGGGAACGTATCCGAGTTCCTTAACGACGCGCGCGATTTTGTTCTGCGTCTTCTCGCTAAGCTTTTCTCGTTTGTCGTTGAGGTAATACGAGACGCTTGCCGTCGAGGTTCCCGCCTCTCGAGCGACCTCTGCGATCGTAACGCGCTGTTTTGCCACAGCGACTCCTTCCGACAGATGAGCATTTTCCAACATGATGACTTTGAGTCTTGGTGAAGGATACGCTTCGGTGAGCGGCTTTTTCCTTTCATATGAGTATGCAACAAATGCGGCATACGGGTGGGGTCGAAATTTGTGACCGGCATGCGCATCTGCCGTCTACCGAGAAAATCAAATACTTCTTGACTTTTGAAATCGAGGGCAAAATCGCAGGATTCATTTTTGGTTAAACGCATAACTAAATCGCATAACCAACGCTCTGACCTGCGCGTTTACCGAAATAAGCTGGCATTAAGAAAAACGAGCACCTATATTGTTCTTGTCGAAAAGACAGCAAGTCCAAACGGCAGGGGATGCTCCGGAGGCCTCCGCAAACGGTGTCTTGCGCACGCAACTCTATGAAAAGAGGGAAGCAATGAAGATCGTAGGCGTTGCCGCCTGTACTGTGGGTATCGCCCACACGTATATGGCCCAGAAGGCGATTCAGGATGAATGCGCCGCCCGTGGCATCGAGTGCAAGGTCGAGGCTCAGGGTGGCCTGGGTATCGAGAATGAGCTCACGCAGGAAGACGTGGACTCCGCCGACCTGGTCCTGGAGTCCGTCGACGTGGGTGTCGAGAACGAGGACCGTTTTGAGCAGAAGATGGCCGAGGGCAAGTTCCTGAAGGTCGGCACCTCGGATGTAATCGCCGATCCGGTAAAGATCATCGACCAGGCCATTGAGATCATCAAGGCGACGGGTGGCGCCGTTGACGCGCCCAAGGCCGAGGCCAAGGCAGAGAAGAAGGCCGTCTCCGCTGCCCCGCAGGCCCCGACACCGGCGTCCAAGCAGTCTATCTTTGCCGATCCTGGCAAGACGCTGCTCAATGCATTCAATACCGGCGTTTCCTATTTTATCCCCATCGTCGTTATCGGCGGCGTGTTTCTTGCCTTCTCGCTGGCATCCGGTACCGCCGGCGCCAACGGCATGGAGGTTACGAACCCGCTGATGGTGAGCCTTAACACCATCGGCATGGCCGGCATCTCCATGATGATCCCGGTGCTTGCGGCATACATCTCCTACTCGATGGCCGGCAAGCCCGCGCTCGCCCCCGGTTTTGTCCTGGGCTACCTGGTCAACAACGCAGTCGTTACCCCTAACGGCAACAGCGTTTCGACCGGCTTCTTGGGCGCCATGATCATGGCGGTCATCTGCGGCTACTTTGTCCGCTGGATGAAGACCTGGAAGGTCAACAACACCATCCAGACCATCATGCCCATCCTGATCATCCCGATTCTGACCTCGCTTGTCCTGGGCATGGCCTATATCTACATCCTGGCCACGCCGCTTGGCTTTGTGATGGACTGGCTCACCGGCGTGCTCGGCAGCCTGCAGGGCGGTTCCGCAGTTGTCCTGGGTCTGGTCATTGGCGTTATGACCGCCTTCGATATGGGTGGCCCCATCAATAAGACCGCCTCGACCTTCACCATGGCCATCATGGCCTCCGGTATCTACGGTCCTAACGGTATGTTCCGCGTCGCCGTCGCCGTTCCCCCGATCGCCTGTGGCCTCGCTGCGCTCATCGCCAAGAACAAGTTCGATGACGCTGACCGCCAGATGGGCATCTCCGCGCTGTTCATGGGCTGCATCGGTATTACCGAGGGCGCTATCCCCTTCGCGGTCAAGGACCTCGGTCACACCCTGCCCGGCATTTGCATCGGCTCTGCCGTGGGTGCGGCACTTGCCGCCTTCCAGGGCATCGACTGCTACGTCCCGCACGGTGGCTTTATCGTCGCCCTTGCCACCAACAACGTCGCGCTGTTCTGCCTGGACATCGTGATTGGCGCCGTGGTCGCCGCTGCAATCCTGATTGCCATGAAGCCCACGCTCGATAAGCAGGCCAAGTAAACCTTTAAGGACTCCGGTTGTGCGGAGGGATGGATTTGACTCCGCACAACCGCCCCTACACAACAAAATCCATCCGTACTGATAGGGCCCACATCTGGGTCCCAGGGAACTTTTGTCAAAAATCCTCTGGAGAAGGAGAACAAAATGTCCAACCTCACCATCCGTCAGGCCGTTCAGGGCATGCTCAAGCTGCAGGATAGCGGCGATCACGCAACCATGGTCGGCATTGGCCCCATGAGCCCCAACCTGATTCAGGCCGTGTTCGAGCTTGCCAAGGACGAGGATTTCCCGCCCATGTTTATCGCCAGCCGCAACCAGGTCGATATGGACGAGATGGGCGCCGGCTACGTCAACGGTTGGGACCAGACGCGCTTTGCCGCCGACATCAAGAAGGTTGCCGACGAGGTGGGTTACACCGGTCCGTACTACCTGTGCCGCGATCACGGCGGTCCGTGGCAGCGCGACGAGGAGCGTAACGCCCACCTGCCCGAGGACGAGGCCATGGAGCTCGCCCGCAAGTCCTTCGTCGCCGACATGGAGGCGGGCTTTGACCTGCTGATGGTCGACCCCACCAAGGACCCCTATCAGATCGGCAAGGTTATTCCGCTCGACGTGGTGCTTCGCCGCACGATCGATCTTATCGACTACCTTGAGCAGTACCGTCGCGAGCATAACCTGCCCGAGGTTGCCTATGAGGTCGGTACCGAGGAGACCAATGGCGGCTTGACCTCTACCGATAAGTACGAGGAGTTCATTTCTCAGCTGCAGCCCGAGCTCGAGAAGCGCGGCTGCCCCATGCCCACCTTTATCGTCGGCCAGACCGGTACGCTCACCCGTTGGACCGAGCAGGTCGGCCATTACAACTTCAAGAATGCCCGCGAGCTCGCCGACATGGCTAAGCGCTACGGCGTGGGCCTGAAGGAGCACAACGCCGACTATCTGGACGACGCGACGCTGCTCGAGCACATCCCGGCACACGTGACCGCCTCCAACGTTGCTCCGCAGTATGGCACCGAGGAGACCCGCGCCTACCTCAAGCTCTGCGCCACCGAGCAGATCCTGGTCGACAACGGTCTGTGCGATGACCCCTCCGACCTGTATCACACCCTGCTGGTCAAGGCTATCAAGACCGAGCGCTGGCGCAAGTGGATGACTGGCGACGACGTCAACCTGCAGGTCGACGACATTCTTGCCGACGATGAGCTCAGCCTGAAGATCCTGGATGTCTCCGGTCACTATGCGTTCAACGATCCCGAGGTCAAGGAGCAGGTCGAGAAGCTCTACCGCAACCTCGCCGCTCAGGACATCGACGGCAAGCGCTTTGTCATCGAGCACATCAAGCGCCCGATCAAGCAGTACGTCGTCGGTCTTAACCTCAAGGGCGTCACGACCCGCATCGAGGCCGCTCTTGCCGAGTAAGTAGCTTTTCCTACGCGACGCCGGGCCTGGGGCATGTCCCAGCCGCAGGCCCGGCACATAGGACAAAGGGACATCCCCTTTGTCCTATTTTTTGAGTTTTGGATTCCTTCGAAGGAGTTTGCACCATGAAGTTCTTTATCGATACCGCCAATCTGGACGAGATCGCCGAGGCCAAGAGCTGGGGCTGCCTGGCCGGTGTTACCACCAACCCGTCCCTGTACGCCAAGACCGGCGGCAAGCTTGCCGACTTTGAGCCGCATATGCTCAAGATTGCCGAGCTCTGCGAGGGCCTGCCCGTTTCCGCCGAGTCTACCGCTACCACTGCCGAGGGTATGATCGAGGAGGGCAAGCGCCTTGCCGCCCTCGCCCCCAACATCGTGGTCAAGCTTCCCGTGTGCGAGGCCGGCCTTGCCGCCTGCCGTGCGCTGGCCGATGCTGGCGTGCGCGTCAACATGACGCTCGTCTTCTCGCCGACGCAGGCCCTTATGGCCGCCAATGCCGGTGCTCGCTACATCAGCCCGTTTGTCGGTCGTTTCGATGACATCGCCGAGGACGGTATCTCGCAGCTCGACAACGTCGTGACCTGCATTAAGAACTACGACTGGACGGGCAAGAACGTCGACGACACCGTCGAGATCATCACCGCCTCGGTTCGTACGCCCAACCACGTGACCCAGGCCGCGCTACTCGGTGCCGATATTGCGACCGTGCCCATGGCCGCTCTCAAGAAGTGCCTGCATCATCCGCTGACCGACCAGGGCCTCGCCTCTTTTGAGGCTGACTGGCAGAAGGTCGTCGCTCAGGCTTAACGAGTGGATTGCCCCGGCATCGCGTCATCCGGTGCCGGGGTTGTTCTCAAGAGAGGAATTCGTATGACCAACCAGGAGCTGGCGAAGGTCGCCAATGAGGTCAGGAAGGGTGTCGTGACTGCGGTTCACGCGGCCAAGTCGGGACACCCGGGTGGATCGCTCGGTGCTGCCGACATCATGACGTATCTGTACTTTGAGGAAATGAATATCGATCCTGCCGACCCTCACAAGGCCGATCGCGATCGCTTTGTGCTCTCCAAGGGTCACGCGGTGCCGGGCCTGTATTCGGTGTTGGCAAATCGCGGCTATTTTCCCGTCGAAGAGCTCGAGACGCTCCGTCATATTGGCAGCCGACTGCAGGGCCATCCCAACATGAACGACGCCCCTGGCATCGATATGTCCACCGGATCGCTCGGTCAGGGCATCTCTGCTGCAGTTGGAATGGCGCTTGCCGCTAAGCACTGGGGCGACGGCTACCGTGTCTACACGTTGCTGGGCGACGGTGAGTGCGAGGAAGGCCAGGTGTGGGAGGCGGCCATGTTCGCCGGCAACCATGCGCTCGACAATCTTGTTGCCGTCGTCGACCACAACGGCTTGCAGATTGACGGCACGATCGATGAAGTCAACTCGGCCATGCCGCTCGCTGACAAGTTCCGCGCCTTTAAGTGGCATGTGATCGAGCTCGCCGACGGTAACGACATGGCGCAGATTGCCGCCGCCTTTGCCGAGGCCCGCAAAGTGAGCGACTCGCCCGTGGCCATTATCGCCGAGACGGTGAAGGGCAAGGGCGTCTCCTTTATGGAAAACCAGGTGGGCTGGCACGGCAAGGCACCCAACGATGAACAGTTTGAGCAGGCCATGGCCGAGCTCGCAGCAGCAGGGGAGGAGCTCTAATGGCAGACGTCAAGAAAGTCGCCACGCGCGTTAGCTATGGCGAGGCACTTGTCGAGCTGGGCAATGAGCGCGATGACTTTGTGGTTCTCGATGCCGACCTGGCCGCCGCCACGCAGACCGGTAAGTTTAAGGCTGCGCACCCTGAGCGCTTCTACGACGCCGGCATTGCCGAGAGCAACCTGATGGGTCTTGCCGCCGGCATCGCGACCACGGGCCGCGTTGCTTTTGCGAGCACCTTTGCGATGTTTGCCGCCGGTCGCGCCTACGAGCAGGTCCGCAATTCCATCGGCTACCCGCACCTCAACGTCAAGATTGGCGCTACTCATGCCGGCATTTCGGTGGGCGAGGACGGCGCCACGCACCAGTGCTGCGAGGATATCGCACTCATGCGCACGATTCCGGGTATGACGGTGGTCGTTCCCGCCGACGACGTCGAGGCTCGTGCCTGTGTGCGCGCCGCCTATGAGTTTGAGGGCCCGGTTTACATGCGCTTCGGCCGCCTGGCAACACCGGTCATCAACGATCACGAGGACTATGAGTTCAAGATTGGTCGCGGCGTGGTCGTGCGCGAGGGGTCCGATGTGACCATCATCGCTTGTGGCCTTATGGTCGCCGAGGCGCTTGAGGCTGCCGAGGCGCTCGCTGCCGATGGTATCGATGCCGAGGTCATCAACATGCACACGATTAAGCCGCTTGATGAGCGCCTGGTGGTTGCCAGCGCCAAGAAGACTGGTTGCGTGGTCACCGCCGAGGAGCATTCGATTATCGGTGGTCTTGGCGAGGCCGTGGCCTCGGTGCTCGCAGAGCAGCATCCGGTGCCGATGCGTCGCGTCGGCGTGCGCGATGTGTATGGCGAGTCCGGTCCTGCGGTCGATTTGCTGCACAAGTACGGTTTGGACGCCGACGGCATCGAAGCTGCGGTCAGGTCCGTGTTGTAAGGAAGGTTTCCATGGGATTTGTATCTGCCAACCAAGTGACAATCGGGTATACCGCCGCCTCGCGCGAGGACGCCCTACATTATTTGTCCGAGCAGGCCATCGAGCTCGGCTTTGCCGATGACGCATCTGCCGTAGAGGCCGCCTTCATTGCTCGCGAGAACGAGGCCGAGACCGGCCTTGTCGCCGGTTTTGCCGTTCCGCATGCCAAAAGCGACGCGATCCACACGCCGGGCGTTGCCGTGCTTAAACTGACCGAACCCGTTGAATGGCCGAGCTTCGATGGGGTGCCCGTCGATGTTGCGCTCGCGCTGTACGTGCCCGCCGGCGAGGCCGGAACTACGCACCTGCGTCTGCTCTCCAAGGCTGCCGTGATGCTGATGGACGCCGGCTTCCGTGACAAGGTGCGCGCGAGCACCGATCCCGTTGAGATTGCGGAGCTCATCAATAGCGGACTCGAAGACTAGAACGGTCATCCCGTTCAATCAATTGATCCTTCTCCAAGGAAAAGGGCCGCGACGCCGTATGGGTGTCACGGCCCTATTTGCGTTTCCCCAGATAAAACCTGCCAAAATAAACCTGTCCCTTTTTGGCAGGCTAATCGTGAGTTATTTCATCGCAACTTAGGGCACGGTTAGGAAGTGTGCACCTTAAAGAGTGGAGCCCATGATTAGAGAGGTCGCGCTCGTCTCTCTAAATGTCTCTCTAAAGAGAAGGTTGGTTAGAGAGATAGCATTAGGCAATCTAGCAGCGAATTCGATACATCTCCCTTAATGTCTCTCTAAAACAAGGCGCTTATCTCTCTAAAGTTAGAGAGATAAATCTATTGTTTTAGAGAGACGGAATGCCAAAATTCGTCCGTCAGCTACTATCTGCCAAAAATGGCGGATAAAGGGCTCATCGAAGTAATGGGTTCATCGACGAGCCGCAACCGCCGCTATCGGAAGAAGTAGATGCAGCCGAATTGCCCCTCTATCGTCTCTCGAAGTTTGATGGGCGCTAGAGGGGCGACTGCCTCGCGATAATTTCCCCAGATAAAACCTGCCAAAATAAACCTGTCCCTTTTTGGTAGGTCAGTTAACGCAGTCCAGGTTGAGCATATGCGAGCGAGCAGGCTCCGGGTGCGGTAAGGTGACGTGAAACAAGCGGGCGCTGACCTTTTGGTCGCGCCCGTGAAGTTGAACGTCAGATTGCCGTGCCCGGGGCCTGCGCAGCGCCGAGCAGTTACGCCGTTTGTAAAACGGCGTAACCTAAAGGTTCATGTTGCCGTGAATGTAGGGGGTGACCTCGGGGGAGATATGGTCGCAGCCCAGCTCGCGCAGCGCGGACTCGATAACGGCGGGCAGCGGGGTCTTGCCCTTGTCGTCGACGGCGGCACCGCCGAGGGTGGCAATCTTGGCGACATCTGCGGGTGCGGCCTCGATATGCATGCAGCCGCCGACCAAGCGCGCGCGTACCTGTGCCAGATCAAGATCGTGCAGGTAATCCTCGCAGGCGCGGATTAAATCGACCTTCTCGCGCGTAAGCTCCTCGCCCGTGGGGACGCGGGTGGCAAGACATGCTCCCGCCGGCAGGTTCCAAACGGGATAGCCCCATGCGCGCAGCAGCTCGCGCTCTTCGTCCTTGGTAAAGCCGACCTCCATAAGGGGTGAGCGTACGCCGAGCTCTTCTGCCGCACGCATGCCGGGGCGGTAGTCACCGCGATCGCTTGCATTGCTGCCATCGATGACGGTGGGAAAGCCGAGCGACTTGGCGTGGTTGACGATGGCGGTAAAGCCGGCGTGCTTGCAGTGGTAGCAGCGATTAGCATCGTTGCAGGCTACTTGGGGGAGTTGCAGCTGATCGACCGAAAGATTGAGCACGGGGAGCTTAAAATGCGGCCCCTCATTGGCCTGCCCATCAACGGACTGCTCAAACGAAGCCTGCTCGGGCGTGCCGATGAGCGGCGTAGTGAGATGGACGAGGAGGGTATCGGTAGGCATGATGCGGGCGCATACGGCGGCCAAAAAGCTGCTGTCGACGCCACCGGAAAACCCGATAGCCACGCGCCCGTATGCCAAAAGCAGCTGTTCGAGCGCCGATAGCTTGTCTTGAAGCTCCTCTGCGGGTGCCGTGGTGTCTAAAATCATGAAACGATCCTTATCGTTGAGTACTCGGTCGAAAACTATAATCCTAATGCGTTACTTGCCATAAGTCTTCTATCTATGTAACGAAAGTGCAATATGCTATATACGTTATATACAAGTTTGTAAAGTGCGGTAGAGTGACAGTAACACAATCCGGTGAGGGGGCCGATATGATCAAGGCTGTTATTTTTGACATGGACGGAACGCTGGTCGACACCGAGCGTTTGGGGATTAAGGCCTGGAAGGCAGGCGCCGCTGAGCTGGGGCTCGCGATTGATGAAGCGCTGATCCATCAGTTTATCGGCCGCACGCTGCCCGATGTTATGGACATCCTCGATAAGCATTATGGCAGCCACGAAACCACCGAGGCGATCTATCGTCGCCACAAGGAGATTCGCGACGAGATGGTCAAGACCGAACTGGAACTTAAGGCCGGCGCCGCCGAGTGCCTAGACGAGCTGCTAGCTGCGGGCTATCACGTGGGCCTAGCGACGTCGTCGCGCCTCGTTACGGCCGAGCGCAACCTTAAGATGGTCGGTCTTTTTGACAAGTTTGAAACGGTAACGTGTGGCGAGGACGTCGTGCACGGCAAGCCCGACCCCGAGATGTATCTGCTCGCCTGCGAGCGCGCGGGCTTTGCTCCCGAGGAATGTGCCGTGGTCGAGGATTCGCGCAACGGCTGCGTCTCGGGCATCACGGCCGGATGCCATGTCTTCGCCGTCCCCGATATCGTGCCGCTGCCGCAGGACGTGGTGGATGGCTGCGAGGCCGTGCTCGATACGCTGTTCGATCTGGCGGCGGCGGTCAAGGCCGTGCGCTAGACAATTGCGGTGTTGAAACGAGCAATTGCCCACGTTTGCGCTCAAGCAAAAGGGGTCCGGCAATGGTCGGGCCCCTTTTGCTTGAGCGGCGACTTAGCATACTTGCGGGCGTGCTATAGATACGCACCGAGGTTGATGGCCGTGGCGTCGGTCTGGCTGCTTGCCTGGGTGCTGGCGCGTTCCAGCAGGAACGGCCGCACGAGTTCTTGGCGGTTGATGTCCTCGATGGCCGTGACCGCGGTGACGGTGCGCGCGGCAGAGCCGATGTGGACGTGCTTGGTCTTTGCCGGGGCCTTGTTCTCAATTTGCTCCATGAGCAATTGAACGCCCTTGCGGCCAATCTCGTAGCCCGGGGGCGCTACCGTAGTGAGCGGGACCGATCCGCTCCAAGCGAGTGGGTTGCCATCGCAACCTGCTACGCGTACTTGCCCGGGGACGGCGATGCCTTTGTCGACCAGCGCCGAGATGACGCCCGAGGCCAGCACGTCGGTCAGACCGACGACAAAATCGGGGCGTTCGTCGGCGGGGCGCTCGGCGATTTGGGCACCGATGCCGTAGCCGTCGGCAGCGGTATTCCATTCGCCGGCGTCGATGACTTCGATCTTGATATCGGGGTGTAGAGCGAGCGCTTTATGAATGCCAAGGACGCGCAGGGTGAGTTGCATAAATGCTGCTCGGCCGACGACGACAATATGGTGCGCGCCGCGGGCGATGGCAAGTTCGGCAATGATGCGACCCTGGGCCTCGTTGTCGGCCGCTACGTAGTAGCCGGGCTCGGAGCAATGGATGTCCAGATGGACGATCGGCACGGGCATCTTGGTCATGGCGGGGTGCCAGTCGGGGGATGCCATGGGCTGAACCATGACGCCGGACATCTGGGTGCCCATAAAGTAGCGCAGGTAATGGTCCTCGAGAATATCGTCGTTATCGGCGTTGGCGATGAGCAGGTCGTAGCCGTGCTTGCGGGCCTCGTTGTGGGCGCCGCTGGCGATTTGGAGTGAAAAGCCGTGGTCGAGACGGGGGAGCACCAGGCCAAAGGACTTGGTGGCGCCGCCCGCGAGCTGACGAGCGCTTTGGTTGGGCAGGTAGCCCAGTCGATTGATGGTTTCGTTAATGAGCTTGAGGGTCTCGGGACGCAACTTTTCGGGATGGTTGAGCGCGTTGGAAACCGTGCCCAACGAAACCCCGGCTTCGCGCGCGACGTCGCTGATTTTAACCTTTGCCATAGCGGCCCCTTTGATGCGTTTCAAGTACAAGCCAGATTGTAGCATCCTAAACCTACCAAAAAGGGACAGGTTTATTTTGGCAGGTTTATCTGGGGAAACGCCGTTGCCAGCGCGACTGCCACGAAGGTGCCTGTCCCCATTGTGGTGGTTTGGACCGGCTGGACGTGTGTGCATCGGGTGGTATCTAAGTTGAGATACCACTTCTGGTATATCAGCTTGCGCCTGCGTGAGTACAATACTCGAACATTGTACGTCTCAGCGCCCCTTGTGCGTGGACGTCTTGCAGTCACGCGAACGAAGGGATTTATCCTATGTGCGGAATTGTCGGCTACACCGGCTCTGATATTGCAAAGAACATCCTGGTCACGGGTCTTAAGCGTATGGAGTATCGCGGCTATGACTCCTCAGGTGTCGCGCTCGAGGTGGGCGAGGGCGCCGCGGCGCACATCGATGTTATTCGCCGCGTGGGCAAAGTTGCAGGCCTGGAGAGCGAGCTTTCCAATATCGACAGCGACGCTACCTGCGGTATCGGCCACACCCGCTGGGCCACTCACGGCAAGCCTTCGGTCGTTAACGCCCATCCCCACACCAGCTGCGACGGTCGTATCGCCATCGTCCACAACGGCATCATCGAGAACTTTGCCGAGCTGCGCGAGGAGCTGGAGGGCCGCGGCCATCACTTTAAGAGCGAGACCGACACCGAGGTCTTCGCACATCTGATCGAAGAGGCCTATACCGAGACACATGACCTGATGGCCTCTGTGCGCGAGGCCTGCACCCACGTGGTGGGCGCCTATGGTTTGGCCGCCGTTTCCGCCGATGAGCCTGGCGTGATCGCCGTGGCCCGCAAGGATTCCCCGATCGTAGTCGGCGTGGGCGAAACCGGTTCCTATGTTGCTTCCGATGTCATCGCGCTCATCGACGCAACCCGCGACGTCGTGGTGCTCGAGGACGGCCAGTTTGCCAAGCTTACGCCCGCAGGAGTCGAGTATACCGACGAGGCCGGCAATGTGATTGAGCCCAAGGTTACCCATATCGACTGGGATCTGGACATGGCCGAAAAGGGTGGCTACCCCGACTTTATGCTCAAGGAGATCCATGAGCAGCCGCGCGTCGTGCGCGATACCCTGGTGGGCCGCATGACCCCCGCCGGTGAGCTCGATATCGATGAGCTGGGCCTTTCGCTCGAGGAGCTCAACGATATCGACCGCGTCTACGTGATTGCTTGCGGCACCAGCTACCATGCCGGACTCATCGCCAAGAACCTTATCGAGGGCTGGGCTCGCATCCCCACCGAGGCCGAGGCGGCTAGCGAGTTCCGCTACCGCAACCCCATCATCACGCCGACGACGCTTGTTGTGGCCGTGTCCCAGTCCGGCGAGACGGCCGATACCCTTGCCGCCATTCGCGACGCGCGCATCAAGGGTGCCAAGGTCTTTGGCATCACCAACGTGGTGGGCAGCCCCGTGGCGCGTGAGAGCGACGGCGTCATCTACACCAAGGCCAACAAGGAGATCGCAGTCGCCTCGACCAAGAGCTTCATCGGCCAGGTCGTGAGCCTCACACTTTTGGCTTTGCTGCTGGCGCAGGTCAAGTACCGCTTGACCACCAAGCAGGCGCGCATGCTGTTCCGCGAGCTTTCCGATACGGCCGAGATGATCCAGTGGATTTTGGATACCCAGACCGAGGCCGTGCATGAGGCCGCCCTGCTGTGCAAGGACGCGCAGTCCGCACTGTTCGTGGGCCGTGGCATGGGTGCCGCTATTTCCTACGAGGGCGCGCTCAAGCTCAAGGAGGTCAGCTACCTGCACGCCGAGGCCTACGCCGCCGGCGAGATGAAGCACGGCCCCATTGCCCTGATCGACCCGGGCTTTCCTGTCATCGCCGTGGCCACCAAGAGTGCCACCTACGACAAGACCGTGTCGAACCTCATGGAGTGCAAGGCACGCGGCGCCAAGGTCATCGTCGTTGCCACCGAGGGCGACGAGGAGATCAACAAGATCGCCGACTGCATCATCCGCGTGCCGGCAGTCCGCGACGTGTTCAGCCCCATCACGGCGAGCGTTCCGCTGCAGCTGCTCGCCCGCGAGGTCGCCATCCTGCGCGGCTGCGATGTTGACCAGCCCCGTAACCTGGCGAAAAGCGTCACGGTAGAGTAGTTGGTTCCGCCGTTCTAGCGACTAAGGCCCGGCTCCGCATTTGACGGAGCCGGGCCTTGTTGCATTTGCCCGGATAAAACCTGCCAAAATAAACCTGTCCCTTTTTGGCAGGTTAGCGGAGCTTGCTGGTCTCGAAGTACTCGGGGAACTGGTCCAGGACCTCGGTCTGGTTGCGAAACATCATATGCAGGTGCTTGCTGACCAAAAAGCTCGCTTCGATGGGGTCGCGACCGGCGATAGCGCGGCGAATCTGCTTGTGCTCGTTCACGATGTCCTGATTGTCGAGAACCTGCGTGGCAGCGCGCAGCCAGCGAAAGCGCTCAAGGTCGGCATTGGTCTCTTCGAGCCACGACCACACGGTGCTGCGACATGCGATGCTAAAAATCATGTGATGCATGAGGTTGTCGCTCAAAAAGAAGCCGATGCGATCCTCTTCGGCCATGGCCTTTTCCTGCAGCACGATGGCGCGGTCGAGCTGCTCGATGCCAGCCGACGTGGCGCGCGCGCAGCACTCCACAATCACCTGCTTTTCCAGATGCTCGCGGATGTAACAGGCACTCTCGGCAAGGGTGAGGTTGATGGGCGAGACGTAGGTACCGCTCTGGGGCACGGTGCGCACCAGGCCTTCCTGCGCCAAACGAACCAAAGCCTCGCGCACAGGGGTGCGCCCCATATCTAGGTCGTCGCAAAGTTGCTTGACGCCCAGCTTTTCGCCCGGCTTGTAGTCCAGGTAGACGATTTTGCGTCGAATGGTGTGGTAGGACTGGTCCTGTAGGCTCGTTTCCTGCTCGCCGACGTGCATCGATTCTTCCATAGCGCCTCGCAACTGTTCTATCAAACTCATATGTCAGTTGTTAATTATGCCGCGAATCAGCTCTCCGCGGTGGGTAATTCGGCTGTTGCCTGAGAACTATTGCGGCATCTTAGTCTGTGTTTGCGCAAGGCTGCGCTCAATGTTGCCGTATCATAAGCCGTCGCAAACGTGAAATAGAAAGAAGGAATCCCATATGCAACTGGCAAATATCGTACGCGAGCGCTGGAAAGGCGTCTTGTTCTGCCTGATCATCGCTATCCCCGCGACGTTGCTCGGCAAACAGGTTGAGGTGGTCGGCGGGCCGGTATTTGCCATCCTTTTTGGCATGGTCCTGGCGCTCGTCTTTCCCAAGAATCGTCGCGAACCGCTCGCCGCCGGCGTTACCTATACGTCCAAAAAAGTCTTGCAGTACGCGGTTATCCTGCTTGGCTTTGGCATGAACCTCTCCCAGATTCTGTCCAAGGGCGCCCAGTCGCTGCCGATTATCGTGGCGACAATCTCGACATCGCTTGTCATCGCCTTTGTGCTCTGCCGCGTCATGAACGTGCCGGGCAAGATCGCGACGCTTGTGGGTGTGGGTTCGTCGATTTGCGGCGGTTCTGCCATCGCCGCGACCGCACCCGTCATCGATGCCGACGATCGCGAGATTGCCCAGGCCATTTCGGTCATCTTCCTGTTTAACGTTATCGCGGCGCTCGTGTTTCCGACGCTCGGCGGCATGCTCGGGCTGACCAACGAGGGCTTTGGCCTGTTTGCCGGCACCGCCATCAACGACACCTCGTCCGTAACGGCTGCGGCGAGTGCCTGGGACAGCATGCATCCCGGCGCCAATGTGCTTGAGAGCGCCACGGTGGTCAAGCTCACCAGGACGCTGGCCATTATCCCCATCACGTTGGTCCTCGCATGCTGGCAGATGCATCTGGCGCGCAAAGCCGGCGGCGACGCCAAAAGCACGTTCTCCCTTAAACGCGCGTTTCCTATGTTTGTGCTGTTCTTTGTGCTGGCGAGCGTGATCACCACGGTGTTTCAGCTTCCCGTGTCCATCACGGCGCCCATCAAGGAGCTATCGAAGTTCTTTATTGTGATGGCCATGGCGGCTATTGGTTTTAATACCGATATCGTCGAGCTGGTCAAAAAGGGCGGCAAGCCCATCGCGCTGGGCTTTTGCTGCTGGATTGGCATCGCGTGCATGAGTTTGGGAATGCAGCACGTGCTGGGAATCTGGTAGAGAAGTAGCTTATTTTCGTGCTGCGTGCTGGTGAGCGCATTCTCACGGTGGAGCGATAGGAGCTCTTGCGGGTATGGCTTGTCCGCAGGTTTATAAGTCCCGAAGAGCTCTTATCGCCCCGCCAGGATGGCGATGCGGGGCAACACCTATACTCGCAGGACGGCGCTTTCTGCCCTATAGTGTTTGGTGAGCAATATTGTTCAATTTTGAAACACTCGGTCGTGCGATCGCCGGCGGTTGCACGTCGCTGCAGACAGGGGCAAATCATGGATAGCGATGCCAAGCTGAACATCTTGACCGATGCCCTAGCTGCTGCCGGGGCATCGGCATTGGCAATCGATGCGCGTGGGGACGTCGCGATCTCGACCATGAATGACGCGGCGCTTGAGCGGGATGTGGCGGTTTTTGTCGCTGAGCGCCTCGACCGTATAGGAGACGGTGCGCGTCTGGTTATGGGGCGTGCGGGTGCGCGCCTGAGCCTGACCGTTCGCCCCACCGACAAAGAGGGCGGGGGCCTTTGGGCCGTCGTGGTCCGCAAGGTGCGCGGCGCCGCGGCGCATGCGGGTATCGAGTGGCTCAACGCCGACGAGGTTGAGGCCCGCTACGAATCGAGCGCGTACGGCATCGTTGAGGGTGCCGCTGCGGTAGCTGCACCGGTTGCCGGGAGCTATGCGCGCGGGGTGCCCCTTATGCTCGAGGGTGAGCTGGGAGCGGGCCAGGTCGAGATCGCCAAGCGCCTCTATCTGGACGGTCCTTTTGCCGATCAGCCCTTTGTTTCCGTTGCGCTCGATGAACTCACCGATCGCGGTTGGCGCCATGTGCTCAAAAGCTCCGAATCGCCGCTGTTCCAAATGGGGCTGACACTTTGCATTGAGGGCTGGAATGCGGTTGGTCCCCAGCGCCTCCGCGAGCTGGTCTCCACGATGGCCGACACCGCGTTGGCGACGCGCTGCCATGTGGTGCTGACGGCGAATGACATGCCGGGCGGCAGCGAAAGTGATCAAGCCGCCTTTGTGACCGAGCGCTTCGCCTGTGCGGTGGGCGTGGCGCCGGCAATCGCCGAGCAGGGGGCCGCGTCGACGAAGGTCGCGCGCTATTTGGAATATCTCGCCGATGCATTTGGGACGGCAACGCCCACGCTGTCTGCCGCGGCGACGAAGACGCTCGATGCTTACCGCTGGCCGCGCAATTATCTGCAGCTTCGCGAGGTCTCGGAACGACTGTATATATTGGTGGGGGCGGGCACGGTGGACAGCGCTATAGCGGAGGAAGTGCTCGCCCAAGAGGACGTGATTAAGACCGCAACCTTTGGCGCCCCGACACTCGAAAGTGACCTGTATATCCTACGACCGCTGGCCGATACCGAGCGAGATATCGCGCATCTGGTTGTAGATCATCTCCACGGCAACCGAACCCGTGCGGCGGAGGTGCTGGGCATAAGCCGTACAACGCTGTGGCGCTTGCTGAAGGACGATGACCGTTGAGCGAGGCGCCCGTGACCGCGCGCGACGCGTGTGCTACAGTCCAAAGCGTTATTGTTTCGATTTGGTTACGGCGTGCGAGGGCATATGGCTGAGACTTCAAAACCGAGCCGCAGAAGGCGGAGTGCCGCGCCGGTCAACCGACGCACAACATCGGTGACGTGGGGCAAACACGCCTCGGGGTTTGATGGCTCGTTCAAGCGCACTAAATACGGCTATCCTTCGGCAAGCGCCCGCTTGGCAATGCAGGCAGAGTCCTCGCTGTTGGGCCGCAAACGCGTGGTGGGATCAAAGCTCAAGCACGACGGAACGCTCGGCTACATCAGCCGCGGGGCGGCTCGCCGCAGCGGGCTCAATCCCGCCGGCTGGCATCGCTACGTGCCGATCGTGGCCGCCGTTGCAGTGATCGTCATCGCGCTCGCTGCGCTTGGCTACGCCGGCGGTGGCGCCAACTTGGACGCAATGTTTAAATCGCCCGAGCTCGCGCATGTAGGTACAGAAGTTGTCGAGGGCGCTCAGGCCCAGACGGGCGTCGCGCCCCAACGCGGTATCGTCGCGGCGGCCTCCACCATCGCCGATGCGCAAAAGGACGAAGACAAGCAAGGCGACGACGTCGAAACGGCCCAGACGAACGAAACGACGACAACGGCGACGTCAATATAAGTTGCGAGTGGGGTAGCTAAAATAGCCCCGCCCCAAATTAGCTACCCCTGCTGACGTTCCTGTACTATTTCACGTACACCACGTTGTTGCGGCGCGGCTTTGCCTCGGGTAGCGTGTCCTCGGCGTAGCCAAGAATGCAGTTACCGACACCGCGCAGACTGCCGTCGGCGGGCAGGCCCCAGCTGGCCAGCAGCTCCAGGCCCTCGGGCGAGTCAAAGACCTCATGCGTGCGGTGAATCCAGCACGAATCGACACCCAGTGCATAGGCAGCGTTGAGCAAGTTGCCCATAGCGAGCGAGCCGTCTTCCAGATGTGTGGGCACGCTGCGGTCAACCAGCACCACCACAACGGTCTTGGCACCATAGAAGGGGTCGCTGTTGCTGCCCATGACCTGGGCGTTGAGCTGTGAGAGACGCTCGACGGTCGCGGGGTCGGTGACGGCGACAAACGTCACCGGCTGGCGGCCCATGCCGCTCGGTGCATATTGGCCGGCTTCGATAATACGTGCAAGCTTTTCGGTCTCGACGGGACGATTGCTGTATTTGCGGCAGCTGCGGCGGTGAATGAGCGCTTCGATAGTCTCCATGGTATCTCCTTGCGGTGGCGTTGCAGATGCCCCGTTCATACCCGTCGGGCTTAAACGATAGACGGTCAATTGCCCGGCCAAAAGGATAGATTCCAATTGGGAAAGTGGGTTTGCATAAAAGTACCTTCAGAATGTGACAAACAAATGGGATGGTTAAACGTTTTATCCCGTCTACCCTGCGGTTTTTTACCACTTGCCTAAATGACGAACGCATAACCTTTGATAAAGGTTTTACTAAAGGAGTACCAACGTTTATCAATGCGCCGTGGTGGCGCCGGGCCAGGAGGTAACATCATGTTCCAGGCTGGAGATGTCGTCGAGACCGATTTCGAAGGATTTCTGAAGCTGCTGCGTTCCAAGACGCGCGCTTTCGTGTCGATCAACGATCACGAGTACTACATCACGCACACCGATGGCTATTGGCGTGTTCAGGATTGCGAGGCCCTCAACGACAAGGGCCACTTTACTGACTGCTCCGAGCTGGTCAACACGGTCTGCGAGGTCGTCGAGCTGCCGTGGATTGCCGGCAAGAGCCTGCATGACAGCTTCTCGGGCGCTACGGTCTATGAGGCCGTCGCCGCTTAACAGGCAATAAAACTCGATTTTCACGTGACCGCTGGCGCCGCCCCCGCGCCGGCGGTCTTTTTCTGCCGATAGGCCATAAAAATGCACGCATTTGCGGAGAGCCTGTTGACGATAGTCAAAACTCGGACTAATCTAGAGACATATAATTGGTCAAAAATCGGACAATTGAATGGTGGGATAGATGAATAGTGCGGTTACGCTGGTCGACTTCGATCGGTTGCTCAATGGACTCGACCATATCTATTTGGAGTTCTCGCGCGCCTGCGGCCTTTCGGACTGCGCCTATTGGATGCTCGTCGACACCAGCACGGCGGGCGGCAGTATTGCCGTAAGCCGTCTGACAAGCGAATGGTTCTACAGCAAGCAGACCATCAACTCGGCAATTAAAACCTTGACGGCGCGGGGCTTCGCAACGTTGGAGTTTGCCGAAGGCAGTCGTAAGAACAAGGTTGTGAGCCTGACCGAAGAGGGCAGGCGATTTGCCGAGCGTTATGCGCTGCCGGCACTCAAGGCCGAGCAGCGAGCCTTTGGCGCGCTTGAGCCGTGTGAGCAGCGCGAAATCATGCGCTTGATCGGCAAATTCTCTCAGGTGCTCGGCGAGGAGTGCGAGACATTTAAGCAGCATATCGCTGCCGAGAGCCAAGCCGAGAATCAAGGTGAGGGGGAGTCGTGCGACTGTTAATGAGGTTTATGAAGCCGTATCGCAGGCTTGTCGCAGTGACGCTGCTGGTGCTGCTGGTGGATAACGTCGGTACGCTGTTGGTTCCCACGATGCTGGCGAACATGGTCAACACCGGTATTACCACGGGCGATGTCGACTACATTTTACGCAACGGCCTATACATGTTTATCGCGACCAGCATGGCTAGCGGCGGCACGGTGCTGGGCTGCTATCTTTCGGCGCGCCTGGCCGCCAACGTGGCTTGCGATATCCGCAATGCCGTGTACGACAAATCGCTCGAGCTCGCGGCCAGCGATTTTGAGCGCTTTGGCACCGGATCGATGATCACGCGCTCGCTCAACGACATCAACGTGATTCAGCAGGCGATTCTGCAGACGATTCAGCTGGTGCTGCCCGTGCCGTTTTTGGCTGTGGCGGGCATCATCTTCGCTTGGTTTATCGATCCTGCCATGGGCACGCTTCTGGGCGTAGTCGTTGCGATCGTGCTCGTGGCGGCGGTCTTTACGGTGGCTAACGCCGCGCCGATCTTTATGCGCTTGCAGAGCTTTATCGACCGCATGAACGTGGTACTGCGCGAAAACATCGTGGGCGTGCGCGTCATCCGTGCGTTTAACAAGGAGCGTCACGAGGAGCGGCGCCTGGACGAGGTGTTTAGCGACTACGCCGCCAACGCCATCAAAGTCAACCACCTGTTTGTGGGCCTCGACAGCTCCAGCTTCTTTTTGATGAACATCGCCGAGGTGGCGGTGCTGTGGGTTGGCGGCAACCGCGTGGGCGCCCACGCCATGCAGATCGCGAGCATCTCTGCGGTGCTCGAGTACGCAATCCTGATTCTGTTCTTTGTGATGATGGCGCAGATGGTGGTGCTAACGCTTCCGCGTGCTGCCGCGTGCCTGAACCGTGCGCAGCAGGTGTTGGAGATTGAGCCGAGCATCGTCGATGGCGAGCGCACGCTGGATGACGGGGCGCGCGAGCCCCAAGACGAAGCCGATGCGGTGGCCGTGTTCGACCACATGTCGTTTCGCTTTGACGATGCCGACGAGGACACCCTGTGCGACCTGAGCTTTGCCTGCCATCGCGGTCAGACGACTGCGATCGTTGGCTCGACAGGCTCGGGCAAATCGACGGTGGCAAAGCTTCTGCTGCGCTTCCACGATGCCACCAAGGGCTCCATTCGCCTGAATGGTGTGGACCTGCGCGAGCTTACGCAAGACGAAATCCGCGGGCGCATTGCCTATGTGCCGCAGAAGGCGTGGCTGTTCTCGGGCACGGTGGCGAGCAACCTTCGCTTTGGTAACGAAGGCGCGACCGAGGGCGACATGCTTCACGCGCTTGAGGTTGCCCAGAGCACCTTTGTACTCGACCAACCGCAGGGGCTCGATACCCCGGTGGCGCAGGGCGGTACGAACTTTTCGGGCGGCCAGCGCCAGCGTTTGGCAATCGCCCGTGCGCTCATGAAGCATGCCGATCTATATATCTTCGATGACAGTTTTTCAGCCCTGGACTTTAAGACCGATGCCGCCCTGCGTCATGCGTTGCAAGACGAGACGCGTGACGCTGCGGTGCTCATCATCGCGCAGCGCATCTCGACGATCTTGCACGCCGACCAGATCGTCGTGCTCAAGGATGGCGAGGTTGTGGGTCTGGGCACGCATGGCGAGCTTATGGAAACCTGCGAGGTGTACCGCGCCATCGCGGAATCGCAGATGAAGGGAGGTGAGTAGCATGACCGAGGAGCTCAAGAAGCAGGGCGGCGTTGATGACGCCGCTGCCGCGGGACTGGTCGAGGAAACGGCTGCCGCGTCGACCGAGCTGGATGACGCCGCCAAGGCTGCGGCCGAGCGCGAGGCTCGCCGCCAAGCACTCTACGAGGAAAACGAACGTGCCGAGGACGAGCGCGCCCGCGCCGAGGCAGAGCGTATGCGCGACGTGGACGACGAAGACGAGGACGAGACGCCTCGGGATACCTGGGCGACGGTGCGCCGCCTGTGGAGCGAGGCTGCCGGCGACCATTGGCGCTTCTATATCGTGTTCGCGAGCATTGTGTTCTATGCCATCTTTAACACCGCTGCGCCGGCATATAGCGCCCGTGTGATCGATGAGCTGTGGGGCCACATTCAGGTGGCGTTTGCCAACAACGCCACCTTCAGCATCACCTGGGAGAACTGCGGCAGGACCATCTTCATCTACTTTATGATCTGGACGGCCGCTGCCTCGTTCTACGCGCTCCAGAGCTTTTTGATGTCGAGCGTGGCCGAACGCCTCAACCTGCGCCTGCGCAACCGCATCGCACAAAAGCTCAACCGTCTGCCGCTTGCCTTCTTTGACGCGCATCGTCCCGGTGAGGTCGTCAGCCGCGCGACCAATGACCTGGACAAGATGTCCGAGAGCATGCAGCGCGGATTGCTGCAGCTGCTCGTGTCGATCGGCACGGTTGTTGGTGCTGTGAGCGTGATGTTCGTGTTCAGCGTGCAGCTTACGCTCGTCTTTCTGTTCTTTACGGCACTGTCGCTGCTGGTGACGAAGGTCGTCTCGCGCCGCACACACGATGTGACGGGCGAGCGCCAGGAGTGGGTGTCCAAGATTACGAGTGCGGTCGAGGAAGGCTATTCGGGCCGTCTGGTGATCCGCGCGTTTAACCGCGAACGTCAGAGCTCCGCTGAGGTGCACGAGGCTTCGAAGGAACTGGCTCGTGTGAGCACCAAGGCCGACTTTATGATCAATGCTGTCGGCCCCGCGGTGCGCTTTATCGGCCGTTTGGCGCAGATCGTTATTGCGCTTGTGGGCTGCAGCATGCTGGTTGCCGGTCACATGACCGTCGGCGTGTTCCAGGCGTTCTTCCAGTTTATCTACGAGGCGTCCGAACCCATGACGCAGCTGTCGTTTACCTTCAACTCGCTGCAGAGCGCGCTGGCGAGTGCAGAGCGCGTGTTCGACCTGCTCGATGAGCCCGAGATGGAGGCCGATCCGCTGCCGGACAAGGCCGCCAAGCTGCCGGGTCGCGTGGAGGGCCGCGTCTCCTTTGAGCATGTGCGCTTTGGTTATTCGCCCGACAAGCCGCTTATGCGCGACGTGTCGTTTACCGCCGAGCCGGGCCAGAAGATTGCCGTGGTGGGAACCACGGGCGCAGGCAAGACGACGCTCATCAACCTGCTCATGCGCTTCTATGAGATTGACGGCGGGCGTATTACGCTCGACGGCGTGGATACGAGCCGCATGGACCGCGGCGAGCTACGGCAGCAGTTTGGCATGGTGCTGCAGGACGCCTGGCTGTTCGACGGCACGATTGCCGAGAATATCGCCTACGGCTGCCCCGAGGCGACGCGCGACGAGATCGTGGCGGCTGCGCGCGCCGCGCAGGTCGACTTCTTTGTGCGCACCATGCCGCAGGGCTACGACACGCGCGTGGCCAACGATGCCGAAAGCATCAGCCAGGGCCAGCGTCAGCTGCTGACCATCGCACGCGTGCTGCTCAACAACCCGGCGATTCTCATCCTGGACGAGGCGACCTCAAGCGTGGACACGCGTACCGAGCTTGCCATCGGCCGTGCCATGGATGCGCTTATGCGCGGGCGCACGAGCTTTGTGATCGCGCATCGCCTGTCGACGATCGTGGACGCCGACCTGATCTTGGTCATGGATCACGGCAACATTATCGAGCAGGGCACGCATGAGGAGCTGCTGGCTGCCGAGGGCGCTTATGCCGACCTCTATCTGAGTCAGTTCGCATAATGTGACAAAGGGACAGTCCCGCATGTCACATCAAAAGGAATGGCGCGCCGGGGATTGATTCCCTGGCGCGCCTTTTGCGTCGGTGCCGATATTGTTTTGTGCCGCTTGCGTTCCTAGCGTTCGTCCACGAGCTTGGCGACGAGGGCCTTGAGCTCGGCCACCTCTCGCTCGAGTTCCTTGACGCGGCGGGCATTCTCGGTGATGCCTTGGCGGTTGAGGGCACTCTGCTCGGCGGCGTCATCGGGCATGTACTCGCGATGCTGCTTGGCGTCGAAACTCTCCTCGAACACGCGGCAGCCGTTGCGCTTGATGATGCGTCCCGGCACGCCCACGACGGTGCAGTTGTCGGGCACGTCCTTGACGACAACCGAGTTGCCGCCGATTTTGACGTTGTTGCCGATGCGGATGTTGCCGAGCACCTTGGCGCCCGTGCCCACGGTGACGTTGTTGCCCAGGGTGGGGTGGCGCTTGCCGGTCTCGTTGCCGGTGCCGCCGAGCGTGACGCCCTGGTAGAGCACGCAGTTGTCGCCCACAATGGTGGTCTCGCCGATGACGACGCCCATGGCGTGGTCGATAAAGAAGTGCTTGCCGATCTGTGCGGCGGGATGAATTTCGACGCCGGTGATATGACGGGTGATCTGCGAGAGCACGCGGGCGAGCGAGCGATGACCGTGCTCCCAGAGCCAGTGCTCGGGCACGTGGTTCCACTTGGCGTGCAGGCCAGGATAGGAAAGGAAGATGACTAGACCGTTTTGCGCGGCGGGATCCTGCGCTTGGACGGTCTTGATGTCCTCGCGAATGGTATTGATAAAGCTCACCGGCCGCCCTCCCTTAGCGCCATGGCAATGCGATTCAATAAAGTATAGCGATTCGCTAGGGATTAGGAAGAACAATCTTGGCGGCATTGCGCAACAGGTGTCAGTTATGCAAACTTGCTGGTAATGGAGTCATGCTTTTGTGGGGTTGCGCACGAGGGGGCGCCGCAACCGTATACTGGTCAACTTGGACGTATCCGCGCCCACAACTGAGAGGTTTTACTTCATGGGTTTCATCAATTTTATCGCCGAGCTGCTCAAAGACCCGCGCACCGCGATTGCCAGCTGGATCGCCGCCGGCCCGCTTATGGCCTACGGCTGCGTGTTCCTGATCATTTTTATCGAGACGGGCGTGGTGTTCTTCCCGTTCCTTCCCGGCGATTCGCTGCTGTTCGCCTCGGGCTTCTTTGCCCACAACGGTGGCTTTAACATCGTGGCCCTGCTGGCCGTCGCATGGGCTGCTGCCATCCTGGGTGACCAGTGCAACTTTATGATCGGTCACTTCTTTGGCAAAAAGATTATCGCTTCGGGCAAGGTCAAGGCCATGACGCCCGAGCGCATCAAAAAGTCCGAGGATTTCTTGGACAAGTGGGGTCACCTGGCTATTTTCCTGGGCCGCTTCTTCCCGTTTATCCGCACCTTTGTGCCCTTTATCGCCGGCATGGGCGGCATGCACTGGCGCAATTTTGTCATCTTTAACGTGCTGGGTGGCATTACCTGGTCAACGCTCTTTACACTGCTGGGCTACTTCTTTGGTGGCATTCCCTTTGTGCAGGAGCACTTTGAGCTGCTGATCGTCGGCATCGTTGCCGTATCGATCATCCCGACCGTGGTCGGTCTGGTTAAGGCTAAGCTGGGCAAAAAGAACGCGTAGCTCGAGCCAGCGCGCAAACCGTGCAGTTGAGGCCCGTCACCGCTTACGGTGGCGGGCCTCTTTAGTTTCGGTCAAATGAAAATACTTTACTTAGTTAAAGAAAAGCGTTTTATCAGACGCGTACGGGGAGTACAATCTCGTGCATGCGAATCGACGTGCCATCGGCTTTGATGCTGCTCGCGTGTCCCGTCCGGCTCTACGCTCCGGGCGTGCGACGTTGCGACGCGGTCGGCCTCGGTCCTTGCGTGCGGGTTCGCGAGTTTGCAACTGTGTATGTAAGGAGCGACATATGACTGTCGAGAAGAAGGATATCGATTGGGGTAGCCTCGGCTTTGGCTACATGAAGACCGATTACAGCTACGAGGCCCATTGGAAGGACGGCGAGTGGGACGAGGGCGGCCTGACCACCGACCACACCTTGCATGTCTCCGAGTGCGGCGGCATCTTCCATTACTGCCAGGAGGTCTTTGAGGGCCTGAAGGCCTACACCGCCGAGGACGGCAGCATCGTCTGCTTCCGTCCCGACATGAACGCCGAGCGTATGTACAACTCTGCGCAGCGCCTCGAGATGCCCCCGTTCCCCAAGGACAAGTTCGTTGAAGCCGTCAAGCAGGTCGTTTCTGCCAACGCCGCCTGGGTTCCGCCCTTCGGTTCCGGTGCGACCCTGTACGTGCGTCCGTTTATGATCGGCTCCGGTGACGTGATCGGCGTGGCTCCCGCTCCTGAGTACACGTTCCGCATTCTCGTGACCCCGGTCGGTCCGTACTTTAAGGGTGGCCTCAAGCCCGTCAAGCTGCGCGTTTCCGAGTATGACCGTGCGGCACCTCACGGTACCGGCAACATCAAGGCCGGCCTGAACTACGCCATGTCCCTCAAGCCCACGATGGAGGCCCATCGCGAGGGCTATGCCGAGAACCTGTATCTCGACTCCGAGTCCCGCACCTATGTCGAGGAGACCGGTGGCGCCAACGTCCTGTTCGTGAAGGAGGACGGCACCCTCGTCGTTCCTCAGTCGCACACCGACTCCATCCTGCCCTCTATCACCCGTCGCTCGCTCGTTCAGGTCGCTCAGGACCTGGGCATGACCGTTGACCAGCGTCCCGTCGAGTGGGCCGAGGTCAAGGCCGGTACCTTTGTGGAGTGCGGCCTGTGCGGTACCGCTGCCGTCATCTCCCCGGTCGGCGAGATCGACAACAAGGTCTACGGTGCCGATGAGACCGTGACCTTCCCGGCTGGCTACACCGAGATCGGCCCTGTGATGAAGAAGCTTCGCGAGACCCTGACTGGTATCCAGTCCGGTGCTGTCGAGGATAAGCACAACTGGGTTTACACCGTCGCGTAATTTGTCTTACGGATATGTCCGGCCCGAGGGCGACCTTCCTTTCCGGCGCGTCCTCGGACATGAAAGAGCCTCCGCTGCGCACTTCGTGCGGCGGAGGCTCTTTCGTCCTGCGGAGTGCGCCGGAAAGGAAGGTCGCCCTCGGGCCTGCGTCACCCTGGCGCTGTCGTACGGGCAATATAGATTTGAATTAAAGATGGTGCGCGGCCTTTTAGGCCGCGCTTGTGTTTTGCTTCGCGCCATGTGGGGGCGGTGGCGACGTGCATTTTTGCGAGTATTCTGCAATCGAAGGCCCCTGCATACCGACCTCGGGCAAAAAATCGGGAGTTCTCGATGTTTTCTACGGATGATGGGCGGGGTTATGGGCTTATAGCGTTTGATTTACAGGGATATTCGCGGTCTTTGGCACTTATCGTGGCGCCCGAAGCTCTTGGTTATGTTGAATACTCCTAAAAATGCACGGCGCTTAGAGGGGAACCTTTGCGAAAAAGGAAACCGCCCCGTCGAAGTATGCATTCGACGGGGCGGTTTATGCATTTGGCCGATTAAGGATGCGCTGTCAAACTACTAGAACTTGACGGTCGGGGCCTGGCGGGCTGCTTCGGCGGCCTCGAAGCCCTGGCGCTCCTTAAACTGGAAGATGCCGGCAAAGATGACAGCCGGGAACGTCTGAATGGCGTTGTTGTAGCTGAGCACGCAGTCGTTGTAGCTCTGGCGTGCATAGCTAATCTTGTTCTCGGTATCCTCGAGCGATGCCTGCAGCTGCGTAAAGTTGGTGTTTGCCTTAAGATCGGGATAGGCCTCGGCTACGGCGAAGAGCTGGCGCAGCGCACCGGTCAGCACGTTGTCGGCTTCCATCTTGGCCTCGGGCGTGGTGGCCTTGACGGCGGTGTTACGCGCGCTGATCACGGCGGAGAGCGTCTCCTGCTCGTGCTTGGCGTAGCCCTTGACGGTCTCGACCAGGTTGGGGATCAGGTCGTTGCGGCGCTGCAGCTGCGTATCGATGTTCTGCCAGGCGTTATCGATGCGGTTACGCTTGGTGACCATGTTGTTGTAGATGCCGGCGATGGCGCAGACAATCACAATGACAACAACGATGCCGATGATGACGGTAATCATGATGTCTCCGTTTCGAATGGCCGCGGCGGCATGCGCCAGCTGCCGTTGGTATAACGCTACTAGTATACCCGCAACGTTTTGCCGTGCCGAACTTTCCGGTAAGCGTTGTGTTTTCGGCGGGGTTGGCACCGGGGTAAAGCGCGCGAGGTACAGGTGTAAGATATGCGACAGATTGACGAGTGTTGTCTTTGCCCTGAGGATGGCGATACCAGTGGACCTTCGCATTAAGAAAACCTACCGCGCCCTGTTCGATGCCTTCACCGAGCTTCTCGAGGAGCATCGTTTTGAGGACCTGACGGTTGCCATGCTGTGCGACCGCGCCATGATTCGCCGTACGACGTTCTACAAGCACTTTCGCGACAAGAACGATTACTTTGCCTTTTATATCGATGAGCTTATGTCGGGTTTGCCGCAAAAACAGCCCGATGAGGCCGGTGCAGTGTCTGCCGAGGACGTGCGCGCGCTTCGGCACGCGATTTTGGACGATGCCATGGATTTAATTCTGGCGCACGAGCAGCTCATGGATAACATTTTGGCAAGCAGCATGTCGGGCATGTTGACCAACGTTATTTGCGACCGTATTGCCCGCTCCATCCGCGAGCGTGTGATGAACGTGCTTGCCGAGGATGCCCTGGCCCCCGTTTCACTCGAGACGACGTCTGAGTTTGTCGCCGGCGGTATTATTCGACTTTTCACGATATGGTGGGAATCGGGCCACGATCTTGAGCGTCGACCCGAGATAGCCGACGTGGTCGATGCGCTGTTTGAGCGGACCATGACACCGGTGAATCACTAAAGTGGCGGAGAGAGGGGGATTCGAACCCCCGGAACGCTCTCGCGCTCAACGGTTTTCAAGACCGCCGCATTCAACCGCTCTGCCATCTCTCCGTGAGTCGTAATGATAGCATCGTTTTGAATTTGCAACAGGGAAGGCGAACGATGACGATCACCGAAATCGACGAGAAGTTCATGCGCGAGGCGTTGGCGGAGGCGCGAGCCGCCGCGGCAGTGGGCGAAGTTCCCATTGGCGCTGTGGTGGTGCGCGCGGGCGAGATTGTCGCGCGGGCGCATAATCGTCGCGAGCTCGACCAGGATCCTTCGGCTCATGCCGAGTTCGCGGCCCTGTGCGCCGCTGCCCAGGCGCTTGGCCGCTGGCGCCTTTCCGACTGTACGGTCTATGTGACGTTGGAACCCTGCTGCATGTGCGCGGGCCTTATGGTCAACGCGCGCGTGGGGCGCTGCGTGTATGGCGCGAGCGACGCCAAGGCGGGCGCGCTGGGTTCGCTGTATGACCTGAATGCCAATTCGCGCCTGAACCATCGGTTTAACGTGATGGCTGGGGTCCTGGCGGATGAGTGTCGTGAGGTGTTGAGCGGCTATTTTAGTGGGCTGCGTGGCGCCGATGGTGCTGATTGCGGTTGTGGGGCCGATCTTGAGGCGCATGCCGCTCATGCCGAGGCGCTCGCGTGTGCCGAAGATATCGCCGTTGAGGCGGTCGATTTTGGTGCTGCGTGCCGCCGGCCCCGCCGTGTGCTGTTGGCGATTGATTCCTTTAAGGGCAGCGTTTCGAGCGCACGGGCGGAGGCGGCGGTTGCCGAGGGTGTGCGCCGTGTGTGGCCTGATGCCGAGGTGTGCACATTGCTGCTGGCAGATGGTGGCGAGGGGACGCTCGATGCCGTTGCCGCGTGCGGCGGTGAGATTGTGGCCTGCGAGGTGGCAGGTCCCTTGGGCAAACGCGTGTCTGCCCGGATGCTGGTTGATGCCGAGCGCGAGTCCGCGGTCATCGAGATGGCCGAGGCGGCCGGCATTGGGTATTCGCCTTGCACGGAGTCGGCGGCGCTTGCGGCTTCGACCTATGGCGTGGGCGAGCTGATGCTCCGTGCGGTTCGTGCCGGGGCAAAGACTATCTATATTGGTCTGGGCGGTAGTGCCACCAACGACGGTGGCGCCGGCATGCTGCAGGCCCTGGGCGCGCATGTGGTCGATGATCAGGGCTGCAATATCGCCCCCGGTCTTGCCGGCCTTGAGCAGGTGGCGAGCGTTGATTTGGCGCCAGCGCTTGAGGTGCTGCGCGGCGCTCGTATCGTTGTGCTTTCCGATGTCGAGAATCCGCTCGTGGGGCGTCGAGGCGCACTGGCGGTGTTTGGCGGGCAGAAGGGCCTGCCGGCGGATGATGTCGAGGTGCTGCGCAGATACGACGGCTGGATGGTCGGCTACGGTCGCCTGCTCGACGTCGCGATTGCCGGAGCTCGAGTCCAGGGGCTGTTGCGCGTGCCCGAGGGTGCACGGACATTTGGTTCGGTGCTCGGCGTGCCCGGTGCCGGTGCTGCCGGCGGCCTGGGTGCCGCGCTGCTGGCGCTCGGTGCCGAGTTGCGTTCGGGCGTGGAGACGGTGCTCGATCTGATTGGGTTTGACGAGCGCGTACGCAATGTCGACCTGGTCATTACAGGTGAGGGTAATATGGACGAGCAATCCGCCGCCGGCAAGGCGCCGGTGGGCGTGGCTCGCCGTGCGAAGCGATATGGCAAGCCGGTGGTCGCCGTCGTGGGCGGTCGTGCCGACAACCTGGATGCGGTGTACGAGCAGGGCATCGACTTGGTGCTTCCGATCTGCCGCAAGCCCATGCCCCTCGACCAGGCGCTCAACCCTCAGGAAGCCACAACCAACCTCATCTGCGCCGGCGAAGCAGCCGCTCGATCCTACGACCTTGGCCGTATCTAAAACCCATCCCCTCGATAAGTTGCGGTGAAATACGGAGCGTTTTTGCCTTTAAGGGGCCAATTCAGTCCGTATTCCACCGCAACTTCGAGAATGGCCATTCGAGGTTGGCCGCCTTGTGCCTTGGGTCGGACCGTTTGCCACGAAATGCGGCCATCTACTACATTAAACCGGCCACCCTCGACCATCCTGGAATTTGCAAAAACAAAACCGCAGGTAGAAAGCTTGCCGATTTTCGAAAAAGCCGGCTATGGTTGACCCCTGCGGTTTAAACGTAGTAGATAGGCCCCTTTCGCGACACAGCGTCAGACCAGTCTTTTTGGGACGGGGGTATTTTGACTATTTGCCGATCTGATTGCCCGGGTAGTCAAATAGCCCCGTCCCAAATTGGCTACTTTGTGGGTTGTGGGGGATAAAGATTGCCGGTCGATTTGTCCTACTGGGGTATGTCGATGGCGCGAGTGGTTCGATTTTGAGCCTGAGTGGCAACCCGAGGCGAAATTTCGGGTCACCCAAATTGCTACAATTTTAAGTATATAGCGATGTCCTGCCTTGCGTTTCTGCGCGGGGGGGGGGCGTATATTTGCATCGATGGGGACGACGACACATATATAATGAGCCGCTGCTTGCCGTCCTCATGGATTGGGGAGGGCCTTCATGAATCGCGTGTGTGCGAGAGCTCGAGAAATGCTAAAGCCTTTTGGCAAGAAAACCAATACCGCAAAGCGTGTCCTTAGGGTTTTGGCCGTCCCGCTGGCGGCGTGTGCGCTCTTGTTTGGCGCGACGAGTGCGTCGGCCGATCAAGCGGTTCCCTTTAGCAACCACACCGTGCAGACGGTGAATCCCACCGGCACTACGGTCAATTTGTTCGACTATTGGGTCGTGAACGGCGACAATGATAAGTCCGTCAACATAAACAACAAAAATGGCAATGACAACACCGGCATCAACAAAGGTCACCAGCTCAAGTTCAATGGCGGTGCCGGATCGGGCATTAATAAATGGACGGGAAGAAGCGGCATTGACGGCTTTGGACGTCTTCCATTTGTGAAGAACACGCTGGTGAATGGCTATCCCGAGATCAAGGCTGGCACCTATGCTTCATACGGCACGAAAGGCGATTGCACCGATGAGTCGCTGGCCTATCTCTTTAACAACGACAGTCAGGCCAACGGCAAGCAGAATGGCAAGGCCGTTTACAACAACGTGCAAGGCCTTTTCCAGCTCAAAGATGGCTATTACGTCTACGACTCGTACGGCTCTGACGGTAACTATGGTAACTATGCCGTGTATAACCCCACGACCAACTCCTTTAACGTCTACGATAAGGCGGGCGTATATAAGGGCGGCGTATCAGATGCAAATCTGGGCCAGTTCTTCCCCTTCGACTCGGCTGACAAGGTTTTTGATGAGAAGGGCAACAGCCTCTCCCCTAAGCAGATCATTGATGGAAGCACGAACCTCAACCATCACTTTGGAATGTCCGTGACCACGGAGTTTGTCCAGCCTGCGAGCGGCAAGACCACCGGTAACAAAGATATGATCTTTGAGTTCTCGGGCGACGATGACGTCTGGGTGTACATCGATGGCGTACTCGTGGGCGATCTGGGTGGCATCCACGAGAAGGCGACGCTCAAGATCAACTTCGCCACCGGTGGCGTGCATGTCGGTCATGTCGACAATGCAAATGATCCCGAAAAGACAATTCAAGACACCACCATTAAGGCGATGTTCCAAGCTGCCGGCGCAGATACTTCAAACAGAAGATTCTCCGGCAACACCTTCCTCGACAGCTCCAAGCACACGCTGAGCTTCTTCTATCTGGAGCGTGGCGCGGGCGCATCGAACATGTCGCTTAAGTTCAACCTCACCACCCTGCCATCGTCCGAGGTCGCGAAGGTCGACCAGAACGGCGAGGCAGTCCAGGGTGCCGAGTTTGCTCTGTATCAGTCAGATGCCAACTGGAACGCGCAGGATGAGGCCATCGCTCAGGGCACGACGGACGCCAATGGCCAGCTGGTGCTTCTGAAGCCGGACGGTTCCGTTCTCTCCTTCGACGAAGAGCACGCCAATAAAAACGACTACTTTGTACTCAAAGAGGTTAGCCTGCCCAAGGGATACCGCTCGAGCCTGACCTCATCGACCACTGCAACGCCAGGTGAGCTGCACCTGCAGTACAAGGCCGCGGCAAGTGGCACGGGTGGCGCGGTGGTTGCACCGCAGACAACGGTTACAACAGCCGACGACAAGTCATGGACGGGCAGCCGCATGTGGCTGAACGGCGGCTATCTGGCCGCTAAGGAGACCATTTCCCTTAGCAAAGAGACAAAAGACAATAAGGACAAACCCATTAGCTCGGGTACGACCTTTGCTGTCGTGCTCAAGCGCACCGATAAGAGCAAGAGTGACACGGACGAAAGCGCATGGACGGCGGTCACGGGCAATCCGCTCGAGGGCTACAAGCTATGCTCTGCGCATGGCATTGCCGGTGCGGTCGAGGCTGCCAAATCGGCAGATACGAGCGTCTTTGGCGTCAACACCAAGGGCGACTACGAGGTAACGGTCAGGTCGCTGCCCGGCGATATCGAGAAGTACGCCGCCATGATGACGGACAAGTCCCAGTCCGAATATACCGTGGCGGTGTATCACACCACAGCATCGTCTCTGGCGGAGGCAACCATCGACAACACCTCTATGGTCCAATATCAAACGATAAACAGGCAGTTCTCTACGGTGATTCACCTCACCAACGTCCAGAATCGTCTGTTTGTGCAGAAGGTTGACGACCTGGGCAAGCCCGTGAACGGCGCGACGTTTGAGCTGTACCAGGCCAAGGACGTTACCGGCGATAGCCCCAGCACGTATGCCATTGAAGCCGGCGCCACGCCGTATGACACCGTGCAGGCAAACGGCATGACCTATCCGTATGACATTGAGGGTGCTGCATGCTTCCCACTCGATTCGACAAAGCATGCACCCCTTATCAAGGGTACGTACTACCTGCGTGAGTCTGTAAGTCCAGATGGCCATGAGATTAACAACACCATCACCAAGGTAATCGTGGACGATTCGGGTGTGTATGTGGATGCCGGCAAGGAAGACGACGGTGTGCGCAGCATGAGCGGCCCGGGTTCGCTGATTGCCTCGTTGGCACAGTTTGGCTCTCCTGACTCGATCGACAACACGCTTACGCACATCAAGGGCAAGCTGCAGAGTGCGACCGTTGACGCCAGCGGAAGCCTGACGTGGGGCCAGGAGTGCACCGCCGAGGGTGTAACGCCTTCTCTGGCGAACGACCTGATGCACATGCGCTATGACAAGACGGCGCAGGGCACCAAGACCGTCTTGCGCTATGTCGAGGACGGTGGCGAGCGCAACGGCCAGCTGGCGACCATCTTTGCCGATACGGGCATCAACCGCATGGCCCTTTATCAAGACGATGATGCCACCAATGGCACCGATCTGGGCACGCTTCAGCTCAATCATCTCTTTACCACGGCAACGGCCGTGCAGTATACCGATCGTCGTGTGGCACGCCTGCAAGTGACTAAGACCGTGACGGCGGACAGTGGCCTTACCGCGCCTACCAAGGATTTTACGTTTAAGTTCACCCTGCCGGATTCCGAGAAGGGCTATGAGGCACACGTATTCGATGCGAATGGCAAGGCCGTGGGCAACTCCTTCATGCTCAATAACGGCGACACCCATTCCATCAAGGCCGGCGAGACCATTCGCGTATACGACCTCAAGAAGGGTGACAACTACAGTGTGAGCGAGCTCACCACCAAGGGCGAGGCGTCCAGTGGCAATGTACTGGCGAGTATCGTCAACACTGTGACCGGCTCTGCCGACGAGTCGGTGCTTCCGGCTGGCTTTAGCCTCGTGAGCCGCAAGGTCGGCGGCAAGGAGCAGTCGGGAACTGGCAACACCATCGAGGGCAAGATTGTCGCGCTTGCGGGCGGACAGATTCCCGCCGATAACACGCTTGAGTTCACCAACAACTACAGCGCCAAGCCCGTAACGCTCGACGCCCAGAATAGGCTGGGCGCCAAGAAGTTGCTTGAAGGTCGCGATTGGGCCGATGGCGATTCCTTTACCGTGCAGCTTACAGCCGACGACGGCGTCCCCATGCCCAATGGCGCCAAGAGCAAGGTGTCGACGGTCGAGCTTACCAAGAATTCCCAGACGCAAACGGTTGGCGACATCACCTATAAGACGGCAACGTTTGGCGACATCACCTATGCCAAGCCCGGCACGTACACCTATACCATCTCGGAGGTTATCCCCGGTTCCGATGCCGGGGCAGACGGCATAAGCTACTCCGCCGCCCGCTATAAAGCGGAGGTCGTGGTGGAGGACAACCAAGCTGGTGCTCTTGTCGTTAAGAGCGTGAAGATGACGCAGGAGCGCAACGACGCGGGCGACGACACCAAGACAGAGGTTGCCGACGCGATCTTCACCAACCGCTACGACGAGCATGAGAGGAACATCACCATCCATGCTCAAAAGAGCCTAACCGACAACGCCGGGACCTTCCTGCTTGCCCAGAATACCTTTAGCTTTACGCTTGAGGGTATGGGCGGCTATGCGGACGACGACGCAGCGTTCGACCCCAAGACGGTCGTACCGAGCATCAAGCCCCCCCATGCCTCAGGGTACCGAGGGCAACACCGCGACCGTGGGCAACAACGCCGATGATGGCGCGGTGACCTGGCCGGCGATCTCCTATACCGCCAAGCCGGATGCGGGACGCGCTTACGTTTACAAGTTCGCTGAGAATCCCGGCAGTGTTACGGGTATGACCTACGACGGATCGGTTTATTACGCCGTAGTGCGCAACGCCGAGAAGGGTGCCGGCATCCAGACTTCGGTTGAGTACTACAAGGCCGCAGAGGACGGCTCGGTAGAGAAACTGGACAACAACGCCACACCGTCCTTTACCAATATATATAGCGTGAAGCCCACGAGCGTGACCCTGCAGGGTCAGAAGACCGTGAGCGGTCGCGATTGGAACCAGGACGAGAGCTATACCTTTAACCTTGCCGCCGCTGCGGACGATGACGGCGCAACTAGCCTGGGTAAGACTACAAAGCAGGCGGTAACGGATGGTGTCGTTGTCATTAACACCAACCAAGCTGTCGCCAGCACGCCCGAGTCGGGACGCGTGGCATCGTTCTCCTTTGGCACCGAAGCCGCCCCGACCGTGACGTTCAACCGCGCAGGCACCTTTAGCTTCAACATCACCGAGGATGCTGCGCAGGATGGCCAGGCGGGCATGTCCATGGACAAGCACACCGCCCGTGCGACCGTCGTGGTGACCGATCTGGACGAGTCGGGCAACCATGCGGGCGAGTTGCGCGTGTCGAGCGTGACCTACGCCAACACCGGTGCCTCCGATGTGGACAAGCCCGTAACCGACAAGGCTGCCTTTACCAACGCGTACCATGCATCGGGCACCTTTGGTGGCATGACGGTGAGCAAGGCCCTTGAGGGTCGCGCCTCTATCGCGGGCCAGTTTACCTTTGCCGTGACGGGCCTTTGGTACAACGGCGTTCAGACGTCGGTCGACGGCGCCGAGGCTAGCCTGTCCAATAAGGCGGCGGAGGCCGGCGTGTCCGGTGCCGTGGTGGGCGCAAGCGGGCAAGAGAAGCTCTTTGCTCGTACGCTCACGGAGCAGGATCTGGGCCATACGTTTGCCTATCGCATTCACGAGAACCAGCCTGCTGCGGCTGCCGGCTACGCCTATGACACCGGCTACACGGGCGATGCCATCGTGCTCGTCAAGGTTCTTGCACGCAAGAACGACCCCGCTAAGCTCTATACCGTGACGACCGTGCTCAAGGGTACGGGTGTGACGGAGCTGCTGGGCGACGGCGCCGACGCGAGCGCGCTGACGGACGAAAAGATCGTCGAGCTCAAGCAAAAACCGAATACTTACGTGCAGCAGTACGATGCAAGTGAGGTCGGCGCCACAACGCCTGCCGTCTCGTTTGTGAATCGCTATGAGGCAAGCCTCGACTATGGCGCTGCTGGCGGTCTGCAGATTGAGAAGACGTTGACGTATCCCAAGGACGCGACCATTTTTGGCTCGCCTAAGAGCACGTTCCGTTATATCGTCAAGCCTGCTGACGAGACATCTGCCAGCAAGGTCGGCATTTCCACGGACGGTAGGGTCTTTGAGACCGCAAATGTCGAGGCCGACGCCCCCAAGACCGTGAGTTTGGTAACTGCGAGCGGGCTGACCTTCACTCAGGATGATGCCGGCAAGACGTTCACCTATACGGTGAGCGAGATTGACGACAAGGCGACGGGCTATACGTACGACAAGACGGTCCATACGGTTAGGGCCGTCGTAGCGGATAACGGCGACGGCACGCTCAGGGTCACGACATCGGTAAGCAAGCAGGTCGATGGCAAGGACGAGCTCGAGGGCCAGTGGATCTATCCGTCGGGTGCAACGTCCACCGGTGTCGCGACGGTCAAATTCAAGAACACCTATACGGTCACCGAGGCGGCAACCTACACCCCGTCCGTGACGAAGGTGGTTGCCGGTGCCGATGCTCCGGGCAAGTTCACCTTTGCTATGACCGCGGCTGACGATGCTACCAAGGCTGCCATCAGCGGCAATCTCATCACCGGCTCCTCGATGAGTGCGGACAACGGCTATGTCGAGAAGAAGCAAACGAAGGAGGGCCTCAAGGACGGGGAGCACTATCAGGTCGACTTCTCGAAGCTCACCTTTAACAAGCCGGGCACGTATAAGTTTGCTATTAACGAGCTGGCCCCGAATGGCGGCCTCGGCGAGTGGAAGTATGACCAGCACATCTATACCGTGACCGTCACCGTAACCGATGAGGGCGGCAAGCTTGTGGCCCGCGACGATGGCACGACCGGCTCGGAAGGCTTTATCTTCACCAATAGTTACCAAACTTCAACGAGTTACGAGCTCCAGGGCGGTCTTGAGATCGTCAAGACGCTCAACGGGCACGATCTGCATGCCGGCATGTTTGGCTTTACGGTAACGGGCGAGGACGATGCTTCAATCGAAAAGCTCAACAAGCTGCTGCGCGCGGATGAGGGCAAGCTCACCGTGACAAACGATGAGCCGCAGGCCGACGGCACGTCCCATACCGGTATTTTGGGCGGCCTGACCTTTGCGACGAAAGATGCGGGTAAGACGTTTACCTACAAGGTTGTCGAGAATGACGGCGGCAAGGGCGGCTATACATACGACTCCACCTATTGGAAGGTAGAGATTGCGGTTAAGAAACGCGATAACGGTTCGCTCTATACCGTGACCACGGCCAAGCACTATGACGCCAAGAACGTCGAGCTTTCCGCTGATGCGAAGTTAAGCTCCGAGAGCGGTACCGCCAAGGCCCAGGTGTCCTTTACCAACAGCTACATCGCGAAAGGAACCTTTGAGGGTCTTGCTGCCGAGAAGGTAATGGACTCCCGCGACAGGATCGAGGCTGACCAGTATACATTTGACTTGTATGCCGAGAAGGCCGACGGCTCGCTCGAAAAGATGGATGAGGGCACGACTCAGGCGGACGAGGACGGTACCGCTACGGTCGACTTTGGTAAGGTTAACTTTAAGCTTGGCGATGCTACCAGCGGAACTCATGAGCAGACGATTGACCTTGCCGGCGCCGTCAACGATGGCATTGCCACCAAGCGTCACAATGCCGACCACACCACCACCTACAGCTTTAACCTGGTGGCAAAGGAGCGCATGGCCAACCTGCCCGAGGGTGTGCGTCCCGTGGATACGTCTGCGACGTGCCGAGTGCTGCTCGAGGTGACCGACCACAACGACGGCAATCTGACGTCCAAGGTGACCTATCGCGATGGTACCGAGAAGGGTAAGATCGTCTTCCACAACACGCGTGATAAGGTCAAGACGATTGGCACGGTCGCGAAGCCCGATGTGGACATCGACGGGCAGTTGCTTTCTGTGGGCGACTCCTACGTCTATACCATCAACTGGGCCAATACCGAGGCCGACGCCGCCGGTAATCTGGTTTCGGCCAACGTGACCGTGACCGACGAGCTGCCCACGGGCGTTGTGTTCGAGGCCTTTGAGGGCGAGTTTGCCGATAAGGGCGCTGCGAGCGGTCAGTTGCTCACCTGGAACTTGGGTAAGCAACCCGCGGGCAGCCACGGTTCGGTGCGCGTGCGCGTAAAGATCACCGAGGACGCTGTGAAGGGTGCCCAAGGCGCTGTTGGCGCCATCAACAATACTGCCACCGTTAAGGTCGGCGACAAGAGCAAGAGCTATACCGGCACCACGACGAACTTCGTGCCCAAGAAGTCCGAGAACGACGCTCAGGATTCGAAGGGGTCGGGCGTTAGGTTGGGCGATGAGCTCACCTACACCATCGGCTACAAGAACACTGAGGGCGCACTTGCCACGGTAACGATCACCGATGCCGTTCCCGCGGGAACCGAGTTCGTGGAGTTCGCCGGCGACCATAAGGATGCCGGCTCCAAGGGCAATGACGGCAACCTTACCTGGACGTTGAAGGACGTTCCCGCAGGCAAGGAGGGCACGGTTCAGTTTAAGGTTCGCGTGACCGAGGACGCGTTTAAGAGCGGTGGCGCTTCGGGCGACATCTCCAATCAGGCGTCGGTGGCGGTCGGCAACAACCCTGCCGCCAAGACCAACACCACCACCGATCAGGTTTCTGACGGGCGCCTGACGTTGAGCAAGACGGTCACGGCCGCCGAAGGCATCACCGCGCCCAACAAGGCATTTACCTTTAAGGTGCTGCTCTACCAGGCCGATGGCACAACGCCTCTGGCCGGCACCTTTGCGTACGCCGGTCGCCCCGATGGCACCAACGGCACTTATGTAAGCGGACAGATCAAGAGCGGTGACACCATCGCGCTTAAGGCCGGCGGCTCCGTCACGGTTACCTTGCCCATAGGTGCGCACTACGAGGTGCAGGAGCTCGACTCCAAGGGTGAGCTCATGACGAGCGAGGACGGCTTTGCGGTTGTCGATAAGGCGAACCCCCAGAAGGGTACCGTCGGACAGGCGACGAAGGTGGGCTTCACCAACGTCTACAGCGTGGAGTCCACAAAGGTGGAGAACGCTTTTAAGGTTCAAAAGAAGATCTCCGGTCGCAACTGGACTAAGGCGGATGCCTTTACCATGATGCTGACTGCCCAGGGTGAGGCACCCATGCCCAAGGGCGCCAAGGAGGGCGTGTCGACGATTGAGTTGCACAAGGATGCCCAGGTCGGCAACTTCGGTACCATCGAGTACACCAAGCCCGGTACCTATACCTATGTGATTACCGAGCCGTCGGGTGACGAGACGTCGCTCATCTTCTCGAAGGCCACCTATCGTGCCACCGTCACGGTGGCCGACGATGGCGCCGGTAAGCTGTTTGCCAAGACCAAGATTGCACAGCTGACCGACGATGCGGGCGACGCTGCTGAGCGCACGGTCGAGGCGGCGGTCTTTACCAACACCGCCAAGACCGGCAGCCTCACCGTCAAGAAGACGGTCGTCGGCGGCGACAGCCAGCGCGAGTTCGGCTTCACGGTCGCGCTGACCGACGGGGACGGCGAGCCCGTCTCCGGCACCTTCGGCAAGGGCAAGAACGCCGTGACGTTCGCGGACGGCAAGATGACCTTCACGCTTAAGGACGGCGGGGAGAAGACCATCGCCGGCCTGCCCGTGGGCGCGCGCTACACCGTGACCGAGGACGCCGCCGAGGGCTACACGACTGCTGTTAACGGGGCTGACGGCTCCAAGGCCGAAGGCGCCGTGAACGAGGACGGCGCGACCGTCGCGTTCACCAACACGTACGGAACGGCCACCGAGGGCAGAGACGTCTCCACCGCGGGGCTCTTCACCAAGGCGCTCAAGGGCCGCGACTGGGCCGAGGGCGATAGCTTCCAGTTCGCGCTCACGGGCGAGGGCGGCGCGCCCATGCCCGAGGGCTCTGCCGACGGCTCCAAGACCGTCAGTGTGACGGCCGCCGCCGGCACCAAGGCGGGCGATAGGGTCGCCTTCGACTTTGGCTCCATCCGCTACACGCTTAACGACATCAAGGATGCCGGGTTCGCCGAGGTCGGCGGCAAGCGCGTGCGCGCCAAGACCTTCACCTACACGGTGCGCGAGGTCAGGCCCGATGACGGCTCGGCCATCGCCGGCGTGGACTACGACGGCCACGTCGCCACGATGACGGTGACCGTGACCGACGACGGCTCCGGCAACCTCACGGCCACGACGCCCGCGATCGCGCAGGCGAGCGGCGGCGACTTCGTCAACACCTACACGACCGAGCTCGACTACTCGGCCCGCGCGGGCGTGCGCCTGTCCAAGACGCTCTCCGGCCGCGCCATGGAGGCGGGACAGTTCGCCTTCACCGTGACCGCGGATGCCGAGACGGCCGCCAAGCTCGGCCTCAAGACCGGCGGGGACGCCTACGCCGTGGCCGCGGCCGATGACGGAGAGGCCGACCTGGTCGACCTCATCGGCGGTGCCGCGGGCAGCGACGTGAAGTTCACCGACGCCGATGCGGGCAAGACCTACAGCTTCACCGTCACCGAGACCAAGCTCGGCGGCAAGGGCTACGCCAACGACACCGCGCCGCGCACGGTGACCATCGCGCCCGCCTACGATGCCGCGACGGGCAAGCTCACGGTCACGACCACAGTTGCCAAGGACGGTGTCGAGGTCGCCTGCAGCGAGGTCTCCACGGCAGATGACGCCGCGGCGACGCCTGCGCCCGTGACGGTCGCGTTCGAGAACTCCTACGAGGCCACCGGAACGCTCGGCGGCGAGGGCAACGTGGCAATTAATGCCACCAAGACGCTGGCGGGCCGCGCCGCGGCGGCGGGCGAGTTCTCGTTCTCCGTCCGTGACGCCCAGGGCAATGTGGCCGCGACCGCGTCCAACCGGGCCTCCGGCGACGGCGAGGCTGCGGAGCTCGCGTTCTCGCCCATCGCCTATACCACCGGCTCGCTCGAGCAGATGGTGGCGGACGGCACCGCCACCAAGGCCGACGACGGATCCTGGTCCATCCCCTATACCGTTTCCGAGGACACAGCGGCGCTGCCCGCCGGCGTGACGGCGGCCGCGTCGAGCTTCGGCATTACGGTCAAGGTGACCGATAACGGCAAGGGCGGGCTGGATGTGGCCGTGACCTACCCCGAGGGCTCCGATGGCACGCTGTCGTTCGTGAACGGCTATGGCACCAACGAGGCGACAGTCGACCTCGCGGGCACCAAGACGCTGGCGTTCGGCCAGGCCGGACTCGGCCTCACGCAGGCCGACATCGCGGGCAAGTACACCTTTAAGATTGAGCCGCTGAACGGCGCGCCCGCACCGGTCGACGCCTCCGGCAAGATGGTGACCGAGGCGACCAACGACGCCGCCGGCAACGTCGAGCTGGGCCATGTCACGTTTAAGCAGCCGAGCGACCTCGATGACGTCGAGATCGACGGCGACGGCCTGCGTACCAAGACGTTCGCCTACCGGGTGGGCGAGTCCGGTTCGGTCGACGGCGTGGTCAACGACGCGACGGCGATCAGGACCTTCACGGTCAGGGTGGTCGAGGACACCAACGCGGGCACGCTCGCCGCGGAGGTCCTGCCCGCAGAGGGCACGCCCGAGGGTATGGGCGCGTTCGAGTTCACCAACACCTACGGCGTGAATCCGACGCCGAGCTCCGTCACCGACCAGATCAAGGTGGGCAAGAAGCTTAAGGGCCGTGACCTGGCCGAGGGCGAGTTCGAGTTCCAGCTGGTCGAGATTGCCGCCGACGGCAGTGAGAGCGTCGCGGCAACGGGCAAGAACGCCGCCGACGGCACGGTCGCGCTCAGCCCCGTCACCTACACCGCGCCCGGCACGCACAGCTATGAGCTGCGCGAGATCGCCGGCACGGCGGGCGGCGTGACGTACGACAGGGCGACGTACCGCGTGCGCACGACGGTCACCGATGCCGGAAACGGCACGCTCACCGTCAGGCACGAGCTGGCGGATGCCGAGGGCAATGCCGTGGGCGACGACTTGGTGACGTTCACCAACGGCTACGAGGCCGCGCCCGTCGCCCTCAAGCTGGGCGCCGCCAAGGTGCTCAAGGGCGCCGAGCTCAAGGCGGGCCAGTTTGGCTTTGAGCTCAAGAGCCGGGACGGCAAGGTCATGTCGGCTGCCAAGAACGCCGCGGACGGCAGCGTCACGTTCGATGCGCTGACCTTCAAGCAGGCCGGCACCTACACCTTCACGGTGAGCGAGGTCGACGACGGCCAGGCGCACGTGACCTACGACAAGGCGGTGCGCAAGATCGTCGTCACGGTGAGCGACGAGGCGGCCGACGGCACCAAGACGGGCTATCTGTCGGCGAGGGTCTCCTACGAGGGCGACGCCAACGTGCCGCCAGTCTTCACCAACAGCTACGCCGAGGAGCCCGGGACCCCCGGCACCCCCGAGAACCCCGGTACGCCGGGCGGTGGCTCGGGCGGCGGCTCAGATAACGGCTCCGGCAGCGACGGCTCCAAGGGCGGCATGCCCGACACCGGCGACCGCAGCCTACCGGTCGAGGCGCTCGCGGTCATGGCCGGCATCGGCGCGCTGACCGCAGTGGGCGGCGCGGTCCTGTACCGCAGGCGCCGTTAGCGATATGCACGAGTGGGGCGAATCCATCCGATGGGTTCGCCCCACTTGCCCTGTTGGGCGGGAGCAGGTAAGATATACCGAGCGCCTAGCGCGTTCGATGGGTTCGGATGACGACATGTTCCGAATCTGGTCAGGTCCGGAAGGAAGCAGCCATAAGGAGCCTCTGTCGGGCATCCGAATCCATCGAGCGCACGGGCGCTTTTTTGGTGCCGCGATGCGGTCCCGGTGCCGGCGGGCTGTTTGGTGTCTCGCTGGTCCTCGGCTTCGCCTGCGGGATCGCTCGACTACCAAACACCTCGCCGCCGGCCGGGCCCCGTCGTCCAAAAATCACCCGTAAAGGCGCGTTTATCTAATTTAATCTATCCCTTAAGGAATGCTGCTCGTTGGCGTTGTCTGGGCATTGATGGCTACGTGGTTCAAGAGGCGGCGGTGCTGTTGCTTGATTTTTTGAAGTTAAAGAGGCCCGTTTCCCTGGGTGGGGGAAACGGGCCTCTTTTTGTTTCTGGGCTTGTGGATTGGCGAAGACAATAACCGCTGGCGACTATTTTGAGTTCTTGAGGCGGCGTGTGGCTGTGGCGGTTATTCCGAGTCCTGCGGCGGCGATTCCTGCGAGTGCTATTGCGCTCGGTGCTGCGTCGCCCGTGTTTGCGAGCTTGCCGGCGGTCGTATCCGCTTGCTTGCCGCTGCTCGAGTTCGCCTGCTTGGTGGAGCTTGGCGGGGTATTTTTGCCGGTCGCGGACGAGCCGGTGGGCTGTGTCGCCGCGGCCGGTTGCGCTGAGCCGGAGGGAGGCACTGTCTCGGTCGGTTTCGCTATCTCGGGCGAGGTGGCCTTGTCTGCCGCGGCCTTTGCCTCTTCGTATGCCTTGCAGGCGTCGTCATAGGCCGCTTGCGCTTTTTTCAAATTGTCGAGGAGCGCATCTCGCTTGGCTATGTCCTCGTCGATATGGGCTTTGACATTCTCCGCATCACTTTCAAGGTTATTAATCACTCTTTCCTGGCTCTCGAGCCTATGCCGAACTTGGTCAAGCTCCTCTTCACAAAACTCTTCTTGCCGTTTTGCCGCCATGATCTCCGAACGCAACTGCTTAATAGTTTCGCTAATAGCTTTGCTAGGCTCCTCGTCGCCGAGGTCCTTAAGTACCTTATCTAATTTTGCCTGAAGGCCGCTTGTCCGGTTACGGGCTTCATCGTATCTGGCTTGGGCTGCATCGACGTTCGCTTGCATGGCGGGAAGGGGTCCCCTCAATTTGGCGGCTTCCGCCACCAGCTTGTCGTAGATCTCTTGAAGAGCGGCAATGTCATCATCGATTTCCGCAAGTTTCTCGGGACTTGCGGCGTCTTTTGCGGCCTCGAGGTTTTTGAGCGCTTCCTGCATGGCTGCATACGCTTTTTCTTTTGCGGCGGCCGCGTCTTCCGTCTGCAAGGCAACTGCACCGGTGGGGGCGCTGGTTTCTGCCGCGATCGCCGTTACGGGGGCGATTCCCGCGACAAGTGCCGCGGAAAGGGCGATGCCCACAGTTGCTCGTCTTGCTCTTCTTGCGAGAATGTCGTTCATCTCGGCACCTCATTTCAAGGGTCGGCGACTAACTTGGTAGCACTAATGTAAATATACCATGCTAGTTGACCCGACACTGGCTGGGTGTGCGCGTATACCCCTCCCCTGAAAACTGAATCCCGTTAGAAATGACGAGTTGTTTACGCTTCTTTTGGGGTGGCGGTACTATCATGGTTCGAATTGAATGTGGATGATGATAGGGGAGCGCCTATACATGATTGAGCTGCTCAGGCGTTTTGGTGGTAAGTTTCGCCGGTATATGGTGATTGGCCCTGCGTGCAAGTTGATCGAAGTAATCTTTGACCTTCTTACGCCGCTGGTGATTGCCCAGATGATCGACAAGGGCATTGGGGCGCACGACGTGAACGCCGTTATCCACTACGGCATGGTGCTCGCCGCCATGGCCGTGATTGGCATCTCGTTTACGCTCGTCTGCCAAAAGATGGCGGCGCTCACCTCGCAGGGCATGGGCACTGACATTCGCGGCGCACTCTACCAGCACATCAACAAGCTGAGCTATGCTGAGCTCGATCGCTTTGGCACGCCGTCGCTCATCACGCGCATTACCAACGACGTCAACCAGGTGCAGCTCGCCGTGGCGCTGGGCGTGCGTATGCTCATCCGCTGGCCTTTCCTGGCGGTGGGCTCCATGGTCGCGGCCCTTGCCATCGACCTTAAGCTCGGCGTGATCTTTTTTATTTGCACGCCCGCCATCGGCTTGGTGTTCTGGTTTGTCATGGCGCGCTGCATCCCGTACTACAAGCAGCTGCAGGCAAAGCTCGACCGCATCGCGCTCGTTTGCCGCGAGGGGCTTTCGGGCGCCCGTGTGATTCGCGCCTTTGTACGCGAAGATCACGAGCGCGAGCGCTTTGCCCAAGCCGCCGATGACCAGGCCCATACCGCCATCGCGGTGGGCAAGCTCTCGTCGATCCTTAATCCCGTCACGTTTCTTGTGATGAACCTGGGCGTGTGCGCCATCCTGTGGGTGGGCGGCATCCAGGTCAACGTGGGCGAGCTCACGCAGGGTCAGGTCATGGCGTTTGTGAACTACATGACGCAGACGCTCACCTCCATCGTGTACGTCGCCAACCTGGTCGTGGTCTTTACCAAGGCGAGCGCCAGCGCGTCGCGTATCAACGAGGTGCTCAATTGCGAGCCGAGCATCACCGACGAGAACAACGAACCGGTCGCACTGCCCGAGCCGGGCAATGTCGCTCCAGTCCCCGCGCTGAGCTTGAGCCATGCGAGCTTTTCGTTTGGCGCGGGCGCGGCAAATGCCGTGAGCGATGTGACCCTGGAATTGCCGATGGGCAAAACGCTCGGCATTATCGGTGGCACGGGTAGCGGCAAGTCCACACTCGTCTCGCTTATCCCGCGCCTGTACGATGCGAGCACCGGCAGCGTGAGCGTGATGGGTGCCGACGTGCGCACCTGGCCGCTCGACCAGCTGCGCCGTGTGGTCGCGACCGTTCCGCAGCGCGCGTCGCTGGTGAGCGGCACCATCCGCAGCAACCTGACCTGGCGCGATGAGGCGGCAACCGACGAGGAACTCTGGGCGGCGCTCGACATGGCGCAGGCGAGCGAGTTCGTGCGCAACAAGCCGCAGGGGCTCGATGCCCCGGTCGAGGCGGGCGGTAAGAACTTCAGCGGTGGCCAACGCCAGCGCCTGACCATCGCGCGCGCCCTGGTGGGCTCGCCTCAGATATTGATCATGGACGATTCCGCCTCGGCGCTCGACTTTAAGACCGACGCGGCGCTTCGCCATGCCATCCACGAGCACAGCGTGTGTGGCGCTGCTGAGGGCGGGCTGCCGCTGACTACGGTGATCGTAAGCCAGCGCGTTTCGACCGTGCGCGACGCCGACATGATCTGCGTACTCGACCACGGCTCGGTTGCGGGCCTGGGCACGCATGACGAGCTGTATGCAAGCTGCCAGCTCTACCGCGAGATTTGCCAGTCGCAGCTGCGACGCGAGGAGCTCGAGGGCCAGCAGGGGAGCACGGCGCCCGCGCCCGCCCCAGGCGCCCCGACCGTCCCCACATCCGTCTGCGCAAAGGAGGGCTGCTAAATGAATCCGTACACTTCCTCCGGTTCGGTCGCCACGATGACGGCCAACGTGTCCGGCAACGATAGCCTCAACGACCTGGGAGACGGTCCGCGCCAGCCCGGCGATCCCGAGCGCTATCCCGTGGGTGCGGTGACCCGCCGCCTGCTGGGCTATGTCCGTCCGCACCGCGTCTCGTTTGCGGCATCGTTTTTGAGTGCCGCCGTCTCGGTGATTCTGCAGCTCTACACGCCCATTCTCATTGGCGAGGGCATCGACCTTATCGTCGACGCCGGGCAGGTGGACTTCGATGCGCTGCTGCCGCTCGTTACCAAGCTCGCGATTGTCGTCGTAGGTGCTGCGGCCTTCCAGTGGCTGCAGGGCTATTGCGTCAACCGCCTGTCCTACGAAACGGTGCGCGACATGCGCGTGGAGGCGAGCGATAAGCTCAGCCGCATGCCGCTCAGCTTTATCGACAGCCATGCCCACGGCGACCTTATGAGCCGCGTGGTCAACGACGTCGACCAGGTGGGCGACGGTCTGCTGCAGGGCTTTACCCAGCTTTTCACCGGCGTTATCACCATTGTGGGCACGCTCGCGTTTATGCTTTCCATCAACCTGACCATGACGCTCGTGGTGGTGCTCGTCACGCCGCTCTCCATCTTTGCGGCCAGCGCCATCGCCAAGCTTTCCAACAAAAGCTTTACGGCGCAGCAGCGTATTCAGGGTCAGCTTGGCGGCCATATCGAGGAGTACGTGGGCGAGCAGAAGCTTGTCGACGCCTTTGCCTATGGCTCGAACGCTCAGCAACGCTTCGATGCCCTCAATGCCGAGCTCTACACCGCGGGCGAGCGCGCGCAGTTTATGGGTTCGCTCTCCAACCCCGGCACGCGCTTTATCAATAACATCATCTATGCCGTGGTCGCTGTGATCGGCTGCGTGGGCGTGATCACGGGCGTGCCCGCGGCGCTTACGGTGGGCGGCGTTCAGATCTTTCTATCCTATGCCAATCAGTACACCAAGCCGTTTAACGAGGTCACCAACGTCATTACGCAGATCCAGACCGCGTACGCCTCGGCGCGCCGCATGTTTGCGCTGCTCGATGCGCGCGAGCAGGAGCTCGACGCGGAGGATGCCGTGGAACTTGCCGTCCCGCAGGGCGAGGTGACCTTTGAGCATGTGGACTTTAGCTACGTGCCCGACCGCAAGCTGCTGCAGGACATCTGCATCGAGGCCAAGCCCGGCATGCGCTTTGCCCTGGTCGGCCCCACGGGCTGCGGCAAGACAACGCTCATCAACTTGCTGCTGCGGTTTTACGATATCGATGCCGGACGCATCATGGTCGATGGCCGGTCTTCGCGTGACTACACGCGCGCAAGCCTTCGCCGTGCCTTTGGCATGGTGCTGCAGGACACTTGGCTGTTCGAGGGCACGGTGGCGGAAAACATCGCCTACGGCTGTCCCGACGCCACACGCGAGCAGGTTATCGAGGCTGCCAAGCGCGCGCATGCGCACAAGTTTATCGTGCAGCTGCCAGGCGGCTACGATACGGTCATCGGCGAGGACGGCGGCACGTTTAGCCAGGGCCAAAAGCAGCTGCTGTGCATTGCGCGCGTCATGCTCACCGACCCGGCTATCTTGCTGCTGGACGAGGCAACGTCGAGTATCGACACGCGCACCGAGCTGCAGGTGCAGGCGGCATTCGACGAGCTCATGGCCGGTCGCACAAGCTTTGTGGTGGCGCACCGCCTGTCGACGATCCGCAACGCCGACTGCATTCTGGTCATGCGCGACGGCCAGATTATCGAGCGTGGCACGCACGACGAGCTGCTGGCGGCAGATGGCTTCTATGCCGAGCTCTACCGCAGCCAGTTTGCCCAATAACGTAGCGCAAAGTAGTCTTTTTGGGACGGGGCTTTTTTAGCTACCCCCCATACAGTCAAATGGCCACGGGGTGCTTTGGGGCTTGGGGTAGCTAAAAAAGCCCCGTCCCAAAAAGACTACTGGGCGGCTCTGTACATCTGTCACGTTAGTACTAAGATAGTCATCTAATAAATTGCATTAGTGGCTTTAGTTTTTGGGGAAACGAGGCAACGTGACTATGACGTGCTCTCTGGTGGTTAACAGCAAGAGCGGTAATACCAGGATGGTTTCGGGCGCGATCAAGCGCGCTCTGCAGGCTGCGGGTGTTGAGTTTGTCCATGCCGCGGCGTTGAGCGACGATGCGGATGCAGATCAGGTTGCGCTCGAGGCGCAGGGCGCCTGCGCGGCCGACACGGTGCTCGTCGGCTTTTGGTGCGACAAGGGCGCGTGCACGTCTTCGGTCGCGGCGTTGCTTTCCGCCTTGCACGGCAAGCGCGTGTTCCTGTTTGGCACCTGCGGCTTTGGGGCCAGTGAGGAGTATTTTAGGCAGATTATCGATCGCGTGACCTCCAATTTGGCCAATGATGCCGAGCTTGTAGGCTGGGCGATGTGCCAGGGCAAGATGGGCCCCGCGGTCAAGCAGCGCTACGAGGCCATGCTCGAGCAAGATCCCGAAAACGCCCGATTTAAGATGCTACTCGACAACTGGGTTGCCGCAAAGGATCACCCCACCAAGGAGGATCTGGATAACATGGCTGCAGCCGCCAAGAAGGCCGTGCTGGGAGAGTAGCTCCCATCGCTGACGGCGGTCGGTCCGTCTTTCTAAATGAAACGTCCTCCCGGGCGTCGGGGCACGAAGTTCCCTGCTCTACAGTCCTGCGCAAGACGAAGGCCACATTAAGTGGCCTTCTTTGCGTGCGGAACTCGCGATGAACTTCGTGCCCCGCCGTCCGGGAGGACGCCTCTTTATTGATGGGAGGCCTGATAGGTCGATGGTTCCGTGCCCGGATGCGTCCAAAGTGGGACGGGCTTTCCGGATGGGCAGGCTTTCGAAAAATGGGGACCTCGGACAAAATCTCGGACCCAATTCGGGTCCAGGAGGGAGTCCGATGT
>CATXXF010000005.1 GCA_958403395.1 uncultured Collinsella sp. | reverse complement strand
CTTCCCACTCCACAGTCCGGACCGCCCCGCGGTCCAACTTTCTGTCCGCACCCCCATTTGTGTCTTGAAAAATGTATATAACGACTATAACGTAGTGTGAAACATATTGGAAACAATACCGAGGAGGCTGCGTTGAAGAAAAGCAATCTGGGCTATGTGCTGGTGCTAATCGCCGCGCTTATGTGGGGTAGCATCGGAATCTTTGTAAACGGCATCTCGGCCATGGGCGTTTCGTCCCAGAGCATGGCTGCCTTTCGCTTGTTGGTCGGAGCGCTTATCTTGGCGCCGGTCCTGATGTTTATGGGCTGCCGTCCGGGTGAGGGGTCTACCGTGGCTCAGGGTCCGCTGGCCCTGTTCAAGGCAAGCCCTAAAGAGCTTGTTCCCTGCGCGCTTGTCGGTATCGTCGGTTTGGCCGCCGCCAACACCTGCTATTACGAGTGCATGGGCGAGGTGGGCATGTCCACGGCCTCGGTGCTGCTCTACACCTCGCCGGTGTTTGGCGTCATGCTCGGCCGCGTGCTTTATCGCGAGGACGTGACCCCCAACAAGCTCGTTGCCATTGTCTTTAACATCGTTGGCTGCGTGCTTGCAGTGACCAATGGCGACCTTTCCGGTTTCCATTTTTCGGTTTGGGGCGTCACGTCGGGCGTGATTGCAGGTCTTTGTGGTGCGTCGCTCGCGGTGTTTAGCCGGATAGCAACCAAGACGGTCCACCCGCTGGCTGTCACGTTTTGGGGCTTTGTTTTTGGCGGTGCGGTTATGGCGGCTATCGCGGCTCCGTGGCCGGATGTCGCCGCGGCAATGTCGCCACAGCTGCTGCTGCTGTTCCTTGGCTTTGGACTCATCCCCACAGCCGTGGCTTACATCTTGTATATGCAGGGTCTGTCCATGGGGCTCGAGACATCGAAAGTTCCCGTCGTAATGTCATTCGAGACGGTCGTCACCGTACTACTGGGCATTGGTGTCTACGCCGAGCCCGCCGGCGCGATCAAGGTTCTGGGCATTGTGCTGGTGCTCGCGTCCATCCTGATTATGAACACCGACTTCTCCAAGCTGCGCAACAGTGTGTTTGTCGGTCATGTTGTTGAGAGCATGACCTTTAAGCCCAACGCGTGGTGGACCGAAAAATCTCAGGACATGGATCTGTTTAAGGAACGCACCGGCATCGCACTGGAACCCACCGTGCAGGAAAGCCCCTGGTACTTCGTGCGATAGAGGATTGTGTGCGGCGTCTGACCTGGGGTTATCCAGCCAGCGCCGGCCTATCCAGCCCCAACGTTTCAAGTACGTTAAACCCGTCAACGGTCGATTTTCACCCGCGAACGGTCTTTATACTAATTAGCAATATAGGCAACGTATAAGACGTTATAATGACCATAACGAAAAGGAGGAGGCAAGATGAATCAGATCATTCTCGCATCTCATGGCGGCCTGGCCGCAGGCGCCAAAGACACGCTCGAGATGGTTCTCGGCGACGTGTCGAACGTCCACGTCGTGTCGCTTGCTCGTGACGACAAGGAGCCCATCACCAATAAGGTTGAGGCTATGATCGCCACGTTCAACGCGGACGACACCGTCTATGTGCTGACCGATATGCTCGGCAGCTCGGTCAACAACAACATGGTCGAGCTTTCCAAGAACGGCACGAAGTTCACGGTTGTCAGCGGTTTCAACATCCCGCTGGCGCTCACGCTCGCTATGAGCCCCGTCCCCGTCAAGGGCGCCGAGCTCGCAGCCCTCATCAGCGAGGCCCGCACCGGTCTGACCAACCCCAATGCTCCGGTCGAGGCTGCCGCGGCTCCCGCCAAGAAGGCTAAGGCGTCCCGCCACAGCTCCGGTCCCGCCAAGATCGTCCTCGCACGTCTTGACTACCGTCTGCTGCACGGCCAAGTCGTCTTTACCTGGACCACCAAGGTTCAGGCCGAGCGCATCATCGTCGTCGACAACGCTGCCGCCAACGATGACATCAAGAAGGGCGCTCTTAAGCTGGCCAAGCCCCAGGGCGTGCGCCTGAACGTCTTCACCGTCGAGCGTGCCCTCGCCAAGATGGACAAGCTCAACACCCTCGGCGAGCGCGTCATGTTCGTCTTTGGCAACACCGCCGAGATGCTGCAGTTCTGCCAGGGCTACAAGCTCGATGCCATCAACCTGGGCGCCACCGCCAACCACGACGGTGCCGATCAGGTCGGAGGCAAGGACAGCTCCGTCTTCCTCGACGCCACCCAGAAGGCCGACGTCAACCAGCTGCTCGACATGGGCATCAAGCTCTACGTCCAGCAGACCCCTACGTATCAGAGCGTCGACATCGACGCCAAGCTGTAATCAACCAGGCTTTTGCCTGGCTGAAAGGAGAAGGGTATGAATACGTTCATCAGTGCGGTGCTCGTCGGCCTCGTCGGCGTGTTCTGCATGTGGGACTCCCGCCTGCTCGGTCGTCTTAACTTCGAGCAGCCCCTCGTTGGCGCTACGCTCGTCGGTCTGCTGCTGGGCGATGTGCCCACCGGCCTTGCCGTCGGTGCCGCCGTCGAGCTCGTGTCCATGGGCCTGGTGCAGGTCGGCGCCGCCGTTCCGCCCGATATGGTCCTGGGCGGCATCGTGGCCGCTGCCTTTGCGTGCCTGACCGATGCTTCCGCCGAGACCGCCATGACGATCGCCATCCCGGTCGCCGTCCTGGGTCAGCTCCTCGGCATCGTGTTCCGTTCCATCATCGCCGTCCTCACCCATGTGGCAGATAACGCGATTGATAACGGAAAGTTCAAGACCGCCTACCGTATGCACATCTGCGCCGGCTCCGGTTTGTACGCCATCATGTACTTCCTGCCGATCTTCCTCGCCGTCTTTGTTGGCACCGACCTGGTTCAGGCCATCGTCAACATGGTTCCCGAGTGGCTGTCCACTGGTCTTAACGTTTCGACCAAGATCATGACCGCCTACGGCTTGGCCCTGCTGCTCACCATGATGATCAAGAAGGGTATGACTCCGTTCCTGTTCATCGGTTTCCTGCTCGCCGCTTACCTCAACCTGTCCGTCATCGCGGTCGCTCTGATCGGTGTGTGCCTGGCTGTCGTCTTCATGGGCTTCAAGTTCAACGGTTCCCATGCAGCCGCCGGTGTCGATTCCGACTACGATCCGCTCGAAGACGACGAAGACTAAGGAGGAACACACTATGGCAACCGCAACCAAGGACGTGTCCCTGAACAAGAAGGTCAGCCAGTTCTTCTGGCGCTCCTGGGCCATCCAGGCCTCTTGGAACTACGAGCGTCAGATGAACATGGGCTTCCTCTACGGTATGGTTCCCACGCTCGATCGCCTCTATCCGGACGAGTCCGACCCCAAGCAGCTTGCTGCTAAGAAAGAGGCTTACCACCGTCACATGGCGTTCTACAACTGCACCCCGCAGACGAGCGCTTTCATCCTGGGCCTCGCCGCCTCCATGGAGGAGGAGTACGCCAAGGATCCCGAGAACTTCAACCCCGATTCGATTAACGCGGTCAAGACCTCCCTTATGGGCCCGCTTTCCGGCATCGGTGACTCCTTCTTCCAGGGCACCATCCGCGTTATCGCCTTTGGCTTGGGCGTTCAGCTGGCTCAGCAGGGCTCCATCATGGGCCCGATCCTGGCCCTTCTCATCTCCATCGTCCCCTCCGTGCTGATTACTTGGTTCGCAGCCAAGATGGGATATCAGGGCGGCCACGAGTACCTGAGCAAGCTTCAGGGCGGCGACCTCATGGAGAAGCTCATGTATGTCTGCGGCATCGTGGGTCTTATGTCCGTGGGCGGCATGATCGCCACGCTGATCGGCGCCACCACCCCGCTGCAGTTCGCTGACGGCACCGTCGTGATCCAGGACATCCTGGACAGCATGATGCCCCAGATGATCTCCCTTGGCCTCACCGGCCTTATGTACTGGCTCATCAAGAAGAACGTCAACACCGGTTGGCTTCTCGTGATCGCCATTGTGGGCGGCATCGCCCTCTCCGCGGTCGGCATCCTGGCCTAGTCGCGACTAAGCGCCTAACCGCTTTCCCCCGGGGGCCTGCCTGGCATCCCATACCCCAGGCAGGCTTCCATCCCTAAATGTGTCAAAGGGACAGTTCCTTTGACACATCCTCAACGGACCGGCGACTCGGTCCAAATCACGGTAACCCTGCGAGCGCCCGGCAATGTGGCGCCGCAAAAATTGAAAGGAATGTGTCAGATGTACGAGATCGACCTTAACCTCCCTAAGCAGATCGTCGCTGACGTCCTGTCCAACCACGAGATCCACAGCGTCGCCTTCGTCGGCTGCGGTGCCTCCATGTCCGACCTTTACCCCGCCAAGTACTTCCTGGCCAACAACACGGACAAGCTGAACGTTCAGATCTTCACTGCTAACGAGTTCAACTACGACACGCCTTCCTGGGTCAACGAGCACACCTTCGTGATCACCTGCTCCCTCGGTGGCTCCACGCCCGAGACCGTCGAGGCCAACAAGACCGCCAAGAAGCACAACTGCCCGGTCGTCTCCCTCACCAACAAGGCTGGCTCCGCTCTGACCGTCGACGCTGACTACGTCATCGTTCACGGCTTCCACGCCAACTTCGCTGCCAAGTGCGAGAAGCCCGGCTACGCCATCGCTCTTGCTGTCGAGATCCTTCAGCAGACCGAGGGCTATGACCACTACGAGGACATGATCACCGGCCTCACCAACGTCTTCGAGCTCTGCGAGAACGCCGCTCAGTCCTGCAAGAAGCTCGCCAAGAAGTTCGCCGAGGACTTCAAGGACGACAAGATGATCTACTTCATGGCTTCCGGTGCCTCCGAGAAGATGGCTTATTCTCACGCCGCCTTCCTGTTCACCGAGATGCAGTGGATCGACGCCGCCGCCTACAACACCGGCGAGTACTTCCACGGCCCGTTCGAGGTTTCCACCGAGGGTAAGCCCTACGTCTTCTTCATGTCCGATGGCGCTACCCGTCCGATGGACGCCCGCGCCCTCACCTTCCTTAAGCGCATGGGCGCCAAGGTCGCTCTGATCGACTCCAAGGACTACGGCCTGGCTGACGCTGTGCCCGCGAGCGTCGTCACCTACTTCAACCCGCTGCTGCACCTCGCCGTTATGCGCGAGTACGGCAACCAGATCGCCGAGGCCCGTCAGCACCCGCTGACCATGCGTCGCTACATGTGGAAGCTTTCCTACTAATCACAAGTAAGTAGACCTTACGGGTTGATTGAGAGGGGATGGGGTTTGCGCCCCGTCCCCTTTTTGCTTTGGGGAGGGCGAATCCGTCGCGTCGCAAAACCCCAGATAAAACCTACCAAAATAAACCTGTCCCTTTTTGGCAGGTGGGAGGAGATGCGTATGATCAAGGCAGTGCTGTTTGATATGGACGGCGTGCTGGTCGATACCGAGTGGTTCTACAACCGTCGTCGCGTGGCGTTTATGGAAGAGAAGGGGTTCCACTTTGACGAGATCCCCGATCTTTCGGGGTCTAACGAGCCGGCCATTTGGGAGGCGCTGGTGCCCGACGATGTTGAGCTGCGCGAGCGTCTGCGCGTGGAGTACAAGCAAGTCTACAGCCCGGTCCACCCCGTTCCGTATGCCGAGCTGCTCAACGAGCAGACGGAGCCGGTGATGCGCAAGCTGCACGAGCGTGGCGTGAAGTGTGCCATCGCGAGCTCGTCCTATCGCGAGTTGATTGATGAGCTGGTGGAGATTGCCGGTATCGCCGACGTGCTGGACTACACCATCAGCGGCCACGAGTGCAGTGCGTTTAAGCCCGATCCCGAGATCTACCTGCGCGCCATGGAGGCGCTGGGGGTGGAGCCTGCCGAGTGCCTGGTTATCGAGGATTCGCCGATGGGGATCGAGGCTGGCAAGCGCTCCGGCGCCCGCGTCCTGGCGCTGCGTCCGCACGAGGGCGTCAACCTCGATCAATCGCGAGCCGATGCCGTTATCGATAATTTGACCGACATTTTGGCCGCTTTGTAGTGTCAATCCGCCGCGAGAAGCACGGGTTCAAACGTTTTTTGCGGTGGACTGGCTCAATTTGGTTTCGATTTTGATCCGTATGGCTTCGATTCGGACTAAGTGAGTAGACTTTTTGGCGCAGGCCGAGCACAATGCATATCTTCCTTTGTAAAACCGCAGGTCACAGAGTTGGCGGTTTTGGGTGTGCTCGCCAGATCGTAAAAAGTCTACTCACTTGTAATTTGGGCCTTTGGTCGTGGGGGTTGCTAGTCCCGCTTTGGTTGTCGAGAGAGGGTGAATTGAAGCGGTCCCGCACGCCCCATGCTACAATCGCGGACATGCCCCACAACTACATCTGCCTTCGAAAGGAGCCTACGTGGCGAACGCCATCGATCAGCTCACGGACCGTGTGCTCGTGCTCGGCCGCCTTACCATCGTCCGCCGCGCCATCACTGCCGTGGCGGTCACAATTTCCGCCGTTCTCCAGACATTCCTGATCCAGGCGTTCATTCAGCCCGCCGACCTGCTCCCGAGTGGTCTCACCGGCGTCGCGGTCCTGCTCGATCGCGTTACCTCGCTGGGCGGCGTTCACATCGACATCTCGCTCGGCATGCTCGCACTCAACATCCCCGTGGCGCTCCTATGCTGGAGCGGCATCAGCAAGCGCTTCGTCATCTTCTCGATGATGCAGGTCGTGCTCTCATCGCTGTTCCTCAACATCTTTCACTTCGCGCCGTTTTTGGGCGACAAGATCATGCTCATCATTTTTGGCGGCGTGGTCTCGGGTCTGGGGGCTGCCATCGCGCTCAAGTCCGGCGCATCCACCGGCGGCACCGACTTTATCGCGCTGTGGGTCTCCAACCACACGGGCAAGACCATCTGGGGCGTCATCTTTGGTTTCAACTGCTTTATCCTGGCGATCTTTGGCTTTATGTTTGGCTGGGACAAGGCGGCGTATTCCATCGTGTTCCAGTTTATTTCGACCAAGACCATCGACAGTTTCTATCGTCGCTACGATCGCGTGACGCTGCAGATCACGACGCGCAAGGCAGACGAGGTCATGACCACCTATGTTGACCATTTTCAGCATGGCATTAGCTGTGCCGAGGTCATTGGCGGATATAGCCGCGAAAAGATGTATCTGCTGCACGCCGTTGTCTCGACCTACGAGAGCCAGGACATTATCAAGCTGGTGTGCGACGTTGATCCCGGCGCCGTGATCAATGTGTTCCACACGCTCAACTTTGTGGGCGGCTGGTGGGGTGGTCATGTCGACGAGCCCATGCCCACGGCCGTTCCCGATCCCGACAAGCCCGCACGCATGGCCAGCAGGCAGGCGCGCCTCAGCGAACAGGACAGCCTGCAGCAGGACGACGGCAAGTAGGGTATTGGCATTTTGCCGGTCCTGCGCAACCCATCCGAACGAGCCCCCCGAAAGCCCCATTGCTTTCAAGAGGCTCTCGTTTGCCCAGATAAAACCTACCAAAATGAAGCTGTCGCTTTTTGGTAGGGAGGGTGTATCGTTTTATCATTATGAGGTAATATGAAACTAGACGTTATATACGTATTAGTTATTTCGATATTTCGATAAGAGTGATTAGATATGCCTGCGCCCAAAAATGCACCGCTTTACCAGCAGATTTACGACGAAATCAAGGATGCGATCGAGAAAGGTGTTTATGCACCCAAGGAGCGTATTCCGTCCGAGCTTGAGCTAGCCGAGCAGTACGACGTGAGCCGCATTACGGTGCGCCGCGCCGTCGAGGAGCTGTGCTCCGATGGCTACCTGGTTAAGCAGCAGGGCCGTGGCACCTTTGTCTCCACGCCGCACATCAACCGCCAGTTCCACGCTTCGACGCTGCAGACGTTTACCGCGCTGTGTGCCGATAATGGCATGAAGGCGGGCGCACATGTGGTCGATCGCCAGATTGTGCCGGCACGTCAAAACGAGATGGAATTCTTTGGCCTGCAGAAGGACGCGCTGCTGCTGCATATTAAGCGCGTGCGTACAGCCGACGGCGAGCCCATCTTTGAGGAGAACATCTTTGTGCCGTTTGACGCCTACCGTGAGCTGTTGACGGCCGATCTTGAGGACAAGTCGATTTTTGCCGAGGTCGAGCGTGTTGGCGGAACGCCGATTGTCTCGGTTGGCTACCGCACAGTCGAGGCCGTTCGTGCCAATACCGAGCAGGCGGCCGAGCTGGGCATTGCTCCGCACGATCCGCTGCTCAACCTGCGTGCCGGCTTCACGGGCCCCAATGGCGAGCCGGTCCTGATGGGTAAGCAGTACTACGTGGGATCGCGCTACGTTATGGTCATGTAGGGTTGGTTCCGCCGTTCTGACGAACGGCGGACCGGTCGACGCTGCAAACGCCCCTAAGCGGCAATCTGACGTTCAATCGTCGGTCGCGTACAAAAGTACGCTTCCCTCCTCTTTCACGTCACCTTGCTCGCCTAGGGGCGTTTTCGCTGACTTATGCTCAACCAGCGACGTTTTCACGCTCTTCCGGAAAGTGTCCAAAAATCCACGCTCGTCCGCCTTAGACCGTATTGCCCGTGGCCGTCAGCCGTTCGACGCTGGTCCGCGTGGCGGCGTATAATCGGCGGCAGATGACTTGAACGTTAGGAAACCATGACCGATAGCATGCAGCAGATGGCGCTCGACACGCTCGGCGCCTATTTTGGCTACACCTCGTTTCGCCCGGGGCAGGACCGCATGGTCGATGCGATTCTTGCCGGTCGTGATGCGCTGGGTGTTATGCCCACGGGCGCCGGCAAGTCCATTTGCTACCAGGTCCCCGCGCTCATGCTGCCCGGCATCACCTTTGTGGTGAATCCGCTGCTGTCGCTTATGGAGGACCAGACCCGTGCGTTGCTCGCGGCGGGTGCGCGACCCAGCTATCTCAACTCCAGCCTTACTCCGGCCCAGCAAAACACCGTGCTCAAGCGTGCTCGTGAGGGGCGCTACCAGCTTATGTATGTGGCACCCGAGCGCCTGCTCGAGCCGCGCTTTTTAGCCTTTGCGCAGGAGGCCGCGGCGGACGGCGGCATTGGCGTGCCGCTCGTGGCCATTGACGAGGCCCACTGCGTGAGCCAATGGGGCCAGGATTTCCGCCCCGCCTATCTGCAGATTCGCGAGTTCATCGATTCCCTGCCGCAGCGCCCTATCGTGGCGGCCTTTACCGCTACGGCGACCGAGCGCGTGCGTGCGGACATTCAGCAGATGCTCGGCCTGCAAAACCCCGCGACCGTGGTGACGGGTTTTGATCGCAAGAACCTCTACTTTGGTTGCGAGGAGATGGGCGACAAGGCCAAGACCGCGTGGGTGCGCGACTATGTGATCGCGCATTCGAGCGAGAGCGGCATCGTGTATTGCTCGACCCGCAAGACGGTCGATACGCTGGCCGTGGAACTTGCCGAGGCACTGGGCCCCAGCGGCATTCGTGTGGGGCGCTACCATGCCGGCATGGGCAACGACGCCCGCCGCCAGAGCCAGCGTGCCTTTATCGACGACGATATCCAGGTGATGGTTGCCACCAACGCCTTTGGCATGGGCATCGACAAGCCCAACGTGCGCTACGTGATCCACAACAACGTGCCCGAGAGCATCGAAGCCTACTACCAGGAGGCGGGCCGCGCCGGCCGCGATGGCGACCCGGCCAGCTGCTACTTGCTGTGGAACGGCAACGATTTTCGCATGCGCCGCTTTCTGATCGACCGCGGCGATGCTGCCGATGAGGCGCTCGACGACGAGCAGCGCGCGTGGGCGCTCCAGAATCGATATCGTCTGCTCAGCCAGATGGAGGGCTACTGCAATACCACCGGCTGCCTGCGCGAATACATGCTGCGCTACTTTGGCGACGAGGCCGCGGCCGAGCATGCTGCTTCGGCTGGCGCGGGCGGCACCACCATGGACGACGTCGAGGGCTGCGGCAACTGCAGCAATTGCCTCACGCAGTTCGAGGTCGAGGACGTCACCGATATGGCCCGCGCTGCCGTGCGCTATGTGGCCACGCGTCCCATGCGCTTTGGCAAGTCGCTGATCGCCGACGTGCTCCACGGTGGCAACACCGAGCGCATTCGCCAGATGCATCTGGATGAGGACCACGGCTACGGTGAGCTGTCGAGCGAATCGGTCGGGCGCATTAAGGACATCATCGGCCAGCTGTGCGGCCGCGGCTACCTGGCCACCTCGCAGGGGCAGTACCCGGTCGTGGGGCTGGGTCCGCGTGCCAGCGAGGTCGAGGACGAGGCGTTCGCCTTTACCGTTAAGCGTCGCGCGTCCAAGCGCAAGGCCTCGGCCCGCGCCCGCCGCGCCGTCGATCTGTTGCGCGAGGAGGCCGAGATGGATCAGCGCCCGCGCGTTGGCGACGATGCCGAGCTGTTCGAGCGCCTGCGTGCCCTGCGCAAGGAGATCTCGACGGAGCTGGAGATGGCGCCGTACATGGTCTTTTCCGACAAGGCTCTGCGCGGCCTGTGCCGCCTGCGCCCGCAGACACGCGACGAGCTGATCCAAGTCAACGGCATTGGCGAGAAAAAGGCCGACGCCTTTGGCGAGCAGTTTATGGCGGCGATTGAAGAGTTTGAGTCCGAGCATGCGCGGGATGGAGCATAACGATGGTAGCCGATAGCAAGACCGAACGTTCCGAGCGCGCCGAAGTGTCCGCCGTGCCGCTGTACCAGCAGGTCATGGACGACCTAAAGGGCGAGATCGCGCGCGGCGTGTACGTGGCCGGCTCGCGCATTCCTTCCGAGATGGAGCTCGCGAAGTCCTACGGCGTGGGGCGCATCACCGTGCGCCGTGCCATCGAGGAGCTGTCGCGCGCGGGGTATCTCAACCGCCAGCAGGGGAGGGGTACCTTTGTGTGCGCTCCCAAGCTCAAGCGCAAGATTCGCCAGAAGGGTGACGTTCAGAGCTTTTCTGAGGGTTGCGCTGCCAACGACATGGTGCCGGGTGCGCGTCTGGTGTCGCGCACGGTGGTCGCGGCGACGCGCGAGGACGCGGCGTTCTTTGGCGTGGAGCCCGGCTGCGAGCTCATCGTGGTCGAGCGCGTGCGCACGGCAGATGGCGTGCCCGTTATGCTCGAGAACAACGCCTTTGTGCTGGCCGACCATCCCTACCTGCAGACGCTTGCCGACAAGGACCTCACGGACAATTCCATCTTTGCGCTCGTTGCCGAGCATTCGGGTCGCGCGCCGCTCAAGTCCGACCCCTGCACCGTGGAGATTGCGCTTGCCGATGCTCAGGCGGCCCCGCTGCTGGAGGTGCCGGTCGGTGAGCCGCTCTTCTATATGGAGGCGTACTTTACCGATGAGGACGAGCGCCCCTTGCTGCTCGGCCGCCAAAAGATCGTGGGCTCGCGCTACGTATTCGACATCTAACGTCCACAGATAGAACAACATAGAACAAATTTGCCGAGATGACTTCACGGGCGTTGTTGCACGTGTTATAAATAGGACAACATAGAACGACAGCAGGTACGAGCTGCCGTCGCTCAAAACCGCCGCACAAGGAGGAACATCAGGATGAACGCACACGATCTGATTCAGGAAATCATCGAGCGCAAGGGCAAGATTGAGAACGTCTTTTGGATCGCTTGTGGCGGTTCGATGATCGACCTGATGCCGGCCAACGAGCTGCTCAAGCGCGAGGCCACCACGTTTACCTCGACGGTCTACACGGCACGCGAGTTTTGCCTGATGGCCCCCAAGAGCCTAGGGCCGAAGTCGCTCGTTATTGCCTGCAGCCACAGCGGCAACACGCAGGAGGTCGTCGACGGCTGCGAGATGGCGTTGGCTGCCGGCGCCGAGGTCGTCGCCCTCACCGACTGCGAGGGCTCCAAGATCGATAGCGGCAAGTGGACCACCTGGGTCTACCCCTGGGGCGAGGGCGTGTCGCAGGCCGAGGTGCCTCAGGGCATCGGCGCTCTGATCGCCGCCGAGCTGCTCGACCAGCAGGAAGGCTACGAGGCACTCGCCGACATGTACGAGGGCCTCAAGCAGATGGATGCACTGCTGCCCGCCGCCCGCGAGAAGGTCAACGCCGAGCTGGGCGCCCGCTTTGCCGAGCTCTGCCAGCAGCACAAGTTCTTCTATATCCTGGGCTCCGGCCCTAACTTTAGCCAGACCTACGCCATGGCCATCTGCTCGCTCATGGAGATGCAGTGGCAGCACTGCTGCTATATCCACTCCGGCGAGTACTTCCACGGCCCGTTCGAGGCCACCGAGCCCGGTGTGTTCTACTTTGTGCAGCTCGGATCGGGCGAGTGCCGCCCCATGGAGGAGCGCGCGCTGGCGTTCCTCAACACGCACACCGACACGATCATGGTGCTCGACGCGCTCGAGTACGGCGTGGGCGAGGTACCTGTCAGCGTGCGTTCGTACCTGGAGCCGGTCTTCTTCTACAACATGAGCTGCGAGCTGCGCGCCGCACGCGGCAAGGTGTTCGATCACAGCCCCGAGGTTCGTCGCTACATGGGCATCGAGCAGTACTAAGTAACGGGAAAAGCATTCACCTTCGATTCGCAAGCGTGCCGTGTGAGTCAAAAAGCGGGCCGTGCCGGGGATTTCCGGCGCGGCCCGCTTAGTATCGCGCTTAGATTCGCAAGGTTGCGGCGGCCGGCGGCCTACTTCGCGTCGTAAGCCTCGGCGTCCCACCAGTCGAGCTGTGCGATGTTGTCGCGGATGTGCTGGCAGCTCTTGTGGAAGCCCTCGAGCTCGTGCTCGGACAGGTCGAGCGTGTAGACCTCCTCGACGCCCTCGGCGCCGATCACGCACGGCAGGGAGGTGAAGATGCCCTCCTCGCCATACTGGCCGGTCATGAGCGTAGAGGCCGAAAGCACGGCGTGCTCGTTGTGCAGCACGGCGGCGCAGACGCGCGCGGCGGAGTTGGCAACAGCATACTCGGTGCACTGCTTGCCCTGGTAGGTTACGTAGCCGCCCTTGCGTGCGAGCTCCTCGACCTCCATGTGGTCGAAGGCATACTTGTCGGGGTTCTCGGCTTGAAGTTCGTTGAGGCTCTTGCCGGCGATGGTTGCGGCCTTAAAGGCGGCAAGCTGGCTAAAGCCGTGCTCGCCGATCATGTAGGCGTCGATGGACTTGGGGCTCACGCCGACCTTCTTGGAGATCTCGGTGCGCAGGCGGGCGGAGTCCAGGCCGCAGCCCGAGCCGATGATCTTCTTGGGATCGTAGCCGGTCAGGTGCCACAGCTCGGTGCACACGACGTCGCAGGGGTTGGAGATGCTCACGAAGATGCCGTCAAAGCCGGCGTCGACGATGCGCTTGGCAAAGGTGCGGGCGGCGTCGGTGGTAAAGAACAGCTCGCCGTCGCGGTTGCCGGCGGCCAGCGCGACCTTGCCGGCGGCGTTGACGATGACGTCGCAGCAGGCAAGCTCCTCGTAGTGGTCGTAGCAGTTGACGATCTTGGTGTTGTACGGGACAAACGAAAGGGAGTCGCGCAGGTCCTGGACCTCGGACGTCACCTTGGCCTCGTTGATATCGCACAGGTACAGCTCATCGGCAATGCCCTGCATGAGCAGGCTGTTGGCGACATGTGCTCCTACGTGGCCCTGGCCGACCACACCGATCTTACGCGTCTGGTACATATGAGTATCCTTCCGGCCGAGTTTTTCGCGTCGAACCATTGTAGCGTCCTGCCGTCACTTTGCTAGACTAAAGCGCTGTAGATTTTTGGCACATGCCTTAATCTCTACTTTTGGAGTGATTTGGGCCGCTGACGGCATCGCTGGGCGATGTGCTCGCGCGGATAGGGCTGCTCGTTGTACCATAGCTGCAACTGACTCGTAAGGAGCATCCATGCCCATTCGCATTCCCGACGCCCTCCCTGCCGCCGCGCAGCTCGAGAGCGAGAACATCTTTGTCATGACCGAGTACCGCGCGCTGCACCAGGACATCCGTCCGCTGCGCGTGCTCATCCTCAACCTCATGCCCACCAAGATCGCCACCGAGACGCAGATCATGCGCAAGCTCTCCAACACGCCGCTACAGGTGGAGGTGGACCTGCTGCGCACCAAGACGCACGAGGCCACGCACGTGAGCGCTGGCCACCTGGAGACGTTCTACCGCACGTTCGACGACATCCGCGACATCCACTACGACGGCCTGATCATCACGGGCGCGCCGGTGGAACAGATGCCGTTCGAGGAGGTCGACTACTGGCCCGAGCTCTGCCAGATTATGGATTGGTCCACCACGCACGTGCACTCTACGCTGCACATTTGTTGGGGCGCACAGGCCGGCCTGTACCATCATTACGGTATCCAGAAGCACGACCTGCCGACAAAGGCGAGCGGCGTGTTCGAGCATTATCTGGTGAAGCCGCAAAGCCCGCTGGTTCGCGGCTTTGACGACCGTTTCTATGCCGTGCATTCGCGCAACACCGATGTGCGCCGCGAGGACGTAGAGGCCGAGCCGCAGCTTGAGGTCGTGGCCGTGTCCGACGAGGTGGGCCTGTACATCGTCAAGTCGACCGACAGCCGTCGCTTCTTTGTCTTTGGCCATCCCGAGTACGATACCGACACGTTGCGCCTGGAGTACGAGCGCGACGTGAAGCGCGGACTCAACCCCCAGGTTCCGGCGCATTACTTCCCGAATGACGACCCCACGGCCGAGCCGCGCAACGTCTGGCGCAGCCAGGCTCAGTTGCTCTACACCAACTGGCTCAACTACTACGTCTACCAGACCACGCCCTACGACCTGGCCCGCGCCGGCGAGGAGCACTAGGCCGTCGGGAGGTGCGCCAGCCGTTAGGCGCTGACGATGTGGGGCAGCGGCAGGTCGTGGGCGTCGGTGGGAACGTGGCCGACGCGCTGTTCGTCAAAGGCGATGCCGACGATTTGACATACGGGCGAGAGCATGGGCAGGTAGCGGTCATAGCAGCCGCCGCCGTAGCCTAGGCGTGTGCCGGCGCGGTCGAATGCTACGAGCGGCACGACGATCATGTCGAGAGCTTCGGCAGGCACGATAGGGAAGCGGCCGCTGTCGATGTTTATGGCCGCGAAAGCCCGTGTGGGGTGGGCGATAAACGGAGCCGCGGACGCATCGTCGGCGGCAACTGCCCGCATGCACATGCGCTGGCCACAAGCTGCGGCATCAATTGCCGAGAGCATGCACGGATAGGCCACGCGCCAGCCGCGTTTGGCGGCCGCAGCGGCAAACGCGGCTGGGTCAACTTCGGAGCCCATCGCGGCATAGATGGCAACGGTGTGCGGCGCCGCGGCATCCAAGCGATCCAACAGCTCAACAAGCCGCGCGCAGATAACGGCAGACTTCGCTGCCCGCAAGTCCAAATCAAGAGCATCGCGCCGAGCAATCACCGCCCGCCGCAACTCAGCCTTGTCCATCCCGGCCCTCTCTCCCAAACCTGCCAAAAAGGGACAGGTTTATTTTGGCAGGTTTTATCTGGGCAAACAGCAAAACAACCACGAAGGGGATACATGCACCTTCGTGGTGGTCTGTGCTGTGATGGGCGTCTGCGGCGGTTTGTCTCGATCTGTAACAGTAACTCGGCAAAATTGAACTTAGATGTTACAGATTGAGACAAAGAGCTGGTGCCGTTCGGGAACGTCTCGATCTGTAACATCTGGAGCCGATATAGCCGTCTAGATGTTACAGATTGAGACAAACCGCCGCGGTGGGCTGCGCCGCCTCGCCCAAGCCGCAGAAAAAGGTAGATTTCCGGGCATGTCCCAAAAATCTACCTTTGTGCGTTAGCCCAGCAGGTCGATGACGTTAAGGCCGGCGTTGCTCTTGGCGATGACGTCTCGGCCGCCAAAGACGCAGGTGGGCGACTCGGCTGCGATGCGCGTCACGTCGGCGCCGAGCGAGCGCAGCTCACCGGGCGTGGCGGCGAGCATCTGGGCGCGACGCTCCTCGCGCGCATGCGGATCGAGCCCGGCCAGGTAGGTCGTGTTGCGGCGCTTGGTGAGCGCGTACGGCTTCACCGGCGCGTCCATGCCGCTCACGCAGCTCACAATAAAGCCCTCAAAGGCGGCCTCGTCGGGCTCAAAGCTGCCAAGCCATGCGCCCGCGCGCTCCACGCGCTCAATCGAAGGATCGATCGCCGGGTCGCGGTAGGTGTAGAACGCCGTCTGGCGCTCGCCGGCTGCGCGGAATCCGCAGCCGTACGCACCGCCCTTCACGCGAATCTCGTTCCACAGGTAATCGTAGGAGAGCGCGTTGGCAGCCACGGCCCAAGCGCCTGTCACGTCAATGCCCAGGCGACGCGGATCGCACGCACGCGCGGCAAAGCAGATGTCGCTGGGGATCACGAAAGCCTCGTGGCGGTCGCACGGCGCCGGCACCGCGAGCGCGTCGCGGCCGGCACCATCGCCCGCATCCAGCCCCAGGTCGCCCGCGGCATCCCAGTACGCGTCAAAGTCCTCGTCGCTGCCGGTAAAGCTCGCCATGCAGCCATCGGCCACAAAGATGCGCTCCGCCAGCTCGGCAAGCTTGGTACGCAGCCCGTCCACGCGCTCGTCAAAGTGCTCGAGCAAATCGCGCAGGAACAGGTAGAAGTCTACGCCCGAGAGCTGCTCACGCACCACGGCCGAAGGCGAGCTGTAGCTCATCGCGCGACCGAGCGCCGCCGAGTGGCCGTTGTTGATAAAGCCCTGCTCAAGCCCAATGCGAATCTGCGTGAGCACGTCTCGCACGCGGTCGGCGTCGGCGTCTGCCAAAAGCGTGCTCGACCACACCTCGCGCGGCAGGCTCGCCAGCGCATCGATCTTCTCGGACAGGGCTCCGGCGCTCACCAGCAGATAGGGGCGCACGCCGTCCACGTCGGGCTGGGTTATGACCTCGGTCGTAAAGCTCAAAAAGCCCAGCTTGCCGGCGAGCAAGTTGTCGAGCTCCTCGGCCGAATGCTCGCGTGTGGGCAGCTGCTTGAGCAGGCGGCAGAGCAGCGTCACATAGGGCAGATCCTCAAACGCGACGCAGCTCAGGTCGAAATACTGCATGGCGTAGGCCAAACGGTTGGTGGGGATGCCGTGGCGCAGGCAGGGAATGGGCGCGGTCGTGTCTACGACCAGCGGCGGCTCGGGGCGCGCCTCGCCAATGTCGGACACGCGCAGGCGCGGCAGCGTGGCCTTGGCCTCGGGCGTGTCTTCCGCCTCCTGTGCGGCACGCAGCGCGGCCGTGCGCTCGACCATGTCGGCCAGCTCGGCATCAGTCATGGCATCGCACTTGGCTGCCAGCTCGGCGGCCTCGGCACCCTCCGAACCCTCGGCGGCGTCCACCGGCACCAGCTCGACCAGTGCCATGTGATTGTTCTGCAGCACCAGCTCGCGCAGCAGGTCCTCAAAATAGCTGCCGTCCAGCTCGCTACGCAGCTCCTCGTACACCGGGCCGTACTTGAGCGCCAGCGTCGCGGCGTCGTCATCGTAGAGCCACGTGCTCAGCGCGTCGCACGCAATGGCCACGCCGTCGGCGATACCGTAGTCGCGCTGGCGCAGGTCGTACCCGTTGCTGCTGATGATAGCCTCCAGGCGCTCGCGCGGAACGCCGTGCTCGCACAGGTCGCGGCAGGCGTCCTGGAACACGCGGCGCAGCTCGCGCGCCACGCCGGGCTGCGCGTTTTGCAGCATGATGAGCTCGTAGGGCTGCAGACTCTCGGCCGCGGTGTAGCTCACCACGTTGCCGCCCAGGCCAGCGGCCAGAATGGCCTTCTTAACCGGCGCTTCGTTGGAGCCCAGCAGTGCCTCAAACAGGATATCCGCCGCGATCGTGCGTTTGCGGTCGAGCGCGCTGCCCAGCACCAGGCCCAGGCCTACCAGGGCGTTCTCGGGTGTAGTGGCCATCTCGACGCGCTTGTACTCGCAGGTCACAGGCTCCTGCACGTCCAGCGGATTGGGTGCCAGCGCGGACGGGTCCTCGCCGGCGGCAACGGCTGCGTCCATGCGGCGGCTCGCGGCACTCGGCTGCGACAGATAGCGCTCGTCCAAAAAGGCCAGCGCGCGGTCCACGTCCAGGTCGCCGTAGAGCGTGATATAGGAGTTGGAAGGATTGTAGTGGCGCGCGTGCGTGTCCAGGAACTGCTCGTAGGTGAGCGCGGGAATCGCGCGCGGGTCGCCACCGCTCTCGTGTGCATAGGCGGTGTCGGGATAGAGCGCGGCGTTGACGGCATCGTCCAGCACACTCATGGGGTCGGACAGCGCGCCCTTCATCTCGTTGAACACCACGCCGTTATAACGCAGCGTGCCCTCGTGCAGGCTCGCGGCGCTGCTGTCGCCGTCGCCCTCCGGCAGGTCCAGTTCGTAGTGCCAGCCCTCCTGCTCAAAAATGGTGGGCTTGGTATAGATGGCCGGGTTGAACACCGCGTCCAGGTACACGTCCATCAGGTTGTACAGATCCTGCTCGTTGGTGGTGGCAACGGGGTAGATGGTCTTGTCGGGGTAGGTCATGGCGTTGAGGAACGTCTGCATGGAGCTCTTGATCAGGTCGACAAACGGCTCCTTGACGGGAAACTTGGCCGATCCGCACAGCACCGAGTGCTCAAGAATATGGAACACGCCGGTGGAATCGGCCGGCGGCGTCTTAAAGCCAATGGCAAAGGCCTTGTTCTCGTCGTCGCATGCCAGGTACAGCAGGCGAGCGCCCGAGGCAGTGTGGCGCAGCACGTAGGCGTCCGAGTCGAGCTCAGGCACGGTCTCGCAGCGCTCGACGGCAAAGCCGTGGCAGGTAGTGCCGGGCACCAGCAGCGCGGCGGCAGCGGCGCGCGGGTCGGTTGAGGTAGTGGGCATATGCAGTCTCCTTTGGCGCCCCAGCGGGGGCGAATCGAGTCGAATCCTCGAGAGTATACCCATATGGGGCCGCGGCTCTGCGGCGAACTGAAGACGATGCCGGCGGATTGGTCATAGGCCCTGCGTGACCGCCGCGCGAGCGTGGAAACTTGGACGCCTATCGAATGAGAGTGGATTTTCGGACGGAATCAGCCTCAAAACGCCCAAAAACCGTCCAAATATCCACCCACATTTCCCGACCGTCCAAAATCCACGCTCATCCGACGCCCACACATCTCTCATATCTCATTCGTCTCTAATACGAGAGATAACAGAAAGATGAGAGATAAATATGAGAGATAACAATGCTGCAAAGAGACAGGCAACCATGGTATTGTCTCAATATAGATTGTTTTACCAGTAAAAACATGTTTAAATAAAACAGATGGCAGACATCTTATCTTTCGTCTCTCACTCATCTCTAATATGAGAGATGGCAGAAAGATAAGAGATAATTACGAGAGATAACTGAGAGACGAAGGAAATTTATTCGCGGCATTTTCCGCAGAACCGAGCGAAAGGACGTGCAGATGAACGAAAACGAACTGACCGGTCTGCTCGAGCCTTTAAGGCGCATGGGCTCGGACGATTTTAACGTCGAGGTCAAGGAGAGCGCCACGACGCTTTCCCGCGACGTATGGGAAACGGTCAGCGCTTTCGCAAACACCGCCGGCGGCATCATCGTACTCGGAGTGAGCGAGCGCGCGGGTTTTGTCCCAGTTGCAAACTTTGAGACCGAGAAAGTGCTCAACCAATTCGTGGCGGGCATGGGCGATGCCGGCGGTCGCGGAAAGCTGGCCAATCCGCCCAAATACACCATTGAGCGCGTGGGGCTCCAGGGCACCGTGGCTCTGGTCATCACGATTGAGGAGCTCGACCCGTCGAGCAAGCCTTGCTATGTCATAGAGCGGGGCGCTCAAGGTGGCAGCTACAAACGCATCGATGACAAAGATGTTCCGCTTTCGTCGACCGAGGTTTTGGCACTGTCGTCATATGAACGGACGAGTCCTAGCGATCGCGATGCGGTGCCCGGCACGAGTGCGGGCGATCTCGACGAGTCGCTGGTCGACCGCACGATAGAGCGTGCCTATTCGTTGACGCCTCGAGCGATGCGCGGTGCGGCGGACAAGAAGACAAAGATGGAGCGTCTGAATTTCCTCGACTTCCAGGGCAATGTTACCAAGGCCGGCCTCCTTGCCGCGGGCGTTTACCCTCAGCAGTTCTATCCCATGCTCTTCATTGATGTGGCTGTCCACATGGGAACTCAAAAGGGAGCTGCGGGGCCACTAAGGTTTATGGACCGCACAGTCTGCGAGGGCACCCTAGGCGAGATGATTTCGGATGCCGTCGCAGCTGTTGCCAAAAACCTGCGCCGCATCTCGACCGTCCAAGGCGTCCCGCGTGTCGACTCGCTGGAGATTCCCGAGGAGGTTCTGCGCGAGGCAATCGCCAACGCCGTAATCCATCGAGAATACGGGGATCGGTTCTGTGGACAATCGATTGCCGTCGACGTCTTTGACGATCGTGTCGAGGTGACGAATCCTGGCGGCCTTTACGGGGGAAAGACTCGCGAGAACTTGTTTGACGGCAGCTCCCGATGCCGTAACGCGACGCTCGTGAAACTCATGTCGATTGTCCCGCTGCCGGATGGCGCAGGTTCGCCGGCTGAGGGCAATGGCTCGGGCATCCCGATGATGATCGATGCCATGCGCGCGCATGGTCTGGCCGAGCCTCTGTTCTGCCCGGGGTTCGATCGGTTCAAGGTCGTACTTTACCGTTCAAAGATCGAGCCGGTCGATCATGGCGGGGGCTTAATTGTGACGGCACTCAAACACTACGGCGAGCTGGGGACGCGTGAGTTGGCAGAACGTACGGGGCTTACAATTTCCCAGGTTAGGTCGCGCGTCAACGCGCTCATTGCTCAAGGCGAGCTTGAGCCCACGGCGCCGGCGACGAGCCGCAACCGCAAGTATCGATTGTCAGAGCGCGTGGAATAAATGCGTTAGTGGACGAGGCGAACCAATAATCGACCCTCAATTGGCGCCCACTAAGACAAAGCGGTTGTTGCTCAGTCAACGGTGATGCTAAAGACTCGGCTTACGCCGGCATGGCCCCGAACCCGTCCATCAAGAACAGCCTAAGAACCAGTTTGATGACATATCCCGGTTTGACTTCAGCCGCGTCAAAGATGTGGCGTTCGGCGAGCTCGCTGCAGTATGCATAGATGTCGCGGATAAGGTCCGCGCCCGAAAGCGTAAACATGTAGCCTGCGTCCGAAAGCGCATTGGGCGCGGCGGGCAACTTGGCCATGTGGCAGAACGTTTGCAGATCGGGCGCCATAACATTTTGGTAGTCGAGGTGGCCGCTGGCATCCTGTTCGGCAAGCTCCAATTGGCGCACAAAATCCAGCGCCGTCGCTAACACAAAGCTCGGCGTAGGCGCATTGACGTCCTGAGTGGTCGCCACAAGCCTGCCCGCCGCCTGCGTGACAAGCCAAGCGACCTCGCGCTGGCAACGCACGGCCTTGCGCGTTACCGGCTTGATGGACGAAGAAGAAACGCTCCCCTTAGGCGGATTCGAAGCAGCCATAAGACCCTCCCATGAACAATCCGGCCCAACAAGCCCGGATGAAACACGTGCTACATCAGTATACAGGGGAGTGGGGTGGAAAAACGGGGTCGACAGCGTGAACTGCCGGCTCCGGATTGCTTGCCTTAGAGGCCGTACACTTCGACCATAGCTTCGCCAATGCGATGGGGCACGCCGGTGACGAGTGCGTTGCCCATGCAGAAGGCTCGATGGCCGTCAGTCATGCCCGTATCGGTCCAGCCTTTCGGGAATCCCTGAAGCTGGTCGAGCTCGTCGGGAACAAGACGGCGGAAACGGCCATCGGGACATTCGATGACGTGCTTGAAGCGGCTCGCTCCCGTGCCGCCTTCTCCTGTGAGGATGGTGCGGCTCGGCTTGTCGGTGGCATCCGGGAAGCTCATGGCTCCCTCGGAATACGTGTACGTAAAGCCTGTCTTTTTGTTAGTGCGCTCTTCGCGCTTGCTGCCCTTAAGGTAGCGCCAGTCGGGAAGCTTTTCGTCGGAGATGTAGAACTGCTCCGGGACATCAGCCTCGTCGACAAGCACGTCGCCAAGCACGTGGCGCTCGCCGTGATAGTCCTCGGTAAAGTCGCAGGTCAGAACATGACAGCCCTGCATGACGCCAGCATTCTTGAATTGAGAGGTCTTTTGGCCGACGCCAAAACGAGTTGAGTTCTCGTAGGGGTCGGGTAAAACGTCGAGCTCGGACATCTCGTCGGGATAGATGGCGGGGAAGGCTTTAGCCATGACGCCGTTGTGCATGCGATCAATGAGATCAACCTTGCCAGCGCCCTTTTCGCAGAAGATATAAACACGCTTGCGACGCTGGGGGAAACCGTATTCGGCAGAGTTGACCACGCGCCATTCGACCGTGTAGTCGAGGTCGGCAAGGCAGCTCAAGATGATGGCGAAATCGCGACCGCGCTGTGACGCGGGCGACTTGAGCAGACGGTCAACGTTCTCAAAGAGACCGAAGCGTGGCTTCTTCATCTCGAGGAAGTGATAGATGTCCCACCACAGGACACCCTTCTTGCCCTCGATGCCGTGCGCCTGGTTAAGCGGGCGAGCGACGGAGTAATCCTGGCAAGGGAAGCCGCCGACGACCATCTGGACGTCGGGGATTTCAACCTCTCCGGCTTCAGCCTGTTCCAGGACTTTATTGATATCTTCGTTGACTACGGAATCCTCGCCAAAGCGGTCCATATAGCAGCGTGCCGCGAACTGACGAGCCTTGGTTCCGGGTGGTTCCCACTGATTGGCCCAAATGGTGCGAAAGGGTCCGGCGGGCTTCATGTAGAAATCTGGATAACGAGGGTCAGCGTAGCCTTCGAGGCCCAAACGAAATCCGCCGACGCCAGCAAAAAGCTCGGCGATTTTGACCTCTGACATACTCACTCCCCCAAATCGCTGCAAATGCAAAGATCAAGGGTACAGAAATCGGGTTGCAAATGGAAGATCCCTTAGGGGATCTTCACGGTATAACCCGAATTTACAGTAGCATACGTATTAGATCATGTCTTATTTCGAGAGGATCTGCCATGTCCAAGAAGCACCTCGATTTCAAGCGCATGCTTGACGGTACTGATTTTTCTGACCCCTCTAGCATCGAGCGGTATGCTGCCAATCTCGACGGGATGACGTTTCGCGACATTCTGGAGCTTGGCATTGCGCCGGAGGGGGAGAGCGCGCCTAAGGACTTTGGATCCAAGAAGTACAAGGGCGGTATGGGAACCCTGATCGAGGAGCGTTACTTTGGCTACAAGGCCAACAGCGATGACCGGCCGGACTTTCCCGAGGCGGGTGTCGAGCTCAAGGCAACGTGTTTTGACGTACTTAAAGACGGTCGTAAATCTGCCGGTGAACGTCTTGTCTTGACGATGATTCCCTACGACCGTTCCGTTTCGCTCGACTACGACAGCTCGCATCTCAAGACCAAGCTCAGCAATATCCTGCTGATTTATTACGGCCGTGACCGCTCCATCGACAAATACGACCAGCGCATTGAGCGTGCAGTCATGGTTCGTCTGCCCGAAGAGGATATGAAGATCATTCGCGCTGACTACGAGAAAATCATTTCGTACATTCAGGATGGTCGCGCAGACGAACTATCGGAGGGCATGACCACCTACTTGGGCGCCTGCACAAAGGGCGCAACCGAAGCGACAATGTGGGTCGACCAGTATTACGAGTACTTCAATACCGATACGGGCGAGATCGAACGCCGTCGCGCGAAGCGTCGCGCCTTCTCACTCAAGCGCTCGTACATGGACTATGTGCTTCACGCCTATGTTCTTGGTGCCCCGCGCGTCGGCGAGAGCATCGTTCAAGGCGACGACGAGTCCATTGATTTCGAAAGCTACGTTACTGCGCTTATCGAGCGCCACTATGGCGAGACCGATCGCCAGATTGCGGAGCAGTACGGCCTGGAATACACAGGAAACAAGGCGCAATGGACAACGCTCGTTTATCGCATGCTCGGCATTAAAAGCAATGCTGCCGAGGAGTTCGTTAAGGCCGGGATTAACGTCCGTGCTTGTCGCGTTAATAAGAGGGGGCACATCGAGCAGGCAATGTCTTTCCCTCCGTTTGAGTTTAAGCAGCTAATCAATGAGGATTGGGAAACGTCTTCCTTCCGTGCGCGCCTTGAGACCAACCGTTTCTTCTTTGTCGTGTTCCGTGAGGACCACGAGGGGGAGTGGCGTCTTGACCGCTGCCTATTCTGGGCAATGCCGGCAAACGAAACCGAGGGTCCCGCAAAGGCTTGCTGGGATGAGACGCGAAAGGTCATTCGCGAGGGCGTTGAGCTCAATCCGTATCGGGATGCAAGCGGAAAGCTCAAGGTGACCAACAATCTGCCCGGTATGGCGGACAACCCGATCGTCCACGTTCGCCCGCATACCTCAAAAGCTGCGTATAGATTCGCCGACGGAACCGAAATCGGCGACATTGCGAGGAACGCCTACGAGTTGCCCGATGGACGTTGGATGACCAGGCAATCGTTCTGGTTTAACAAAGGCTATCTAGAGCACATCCTGGGGTTGTAGCCTTCGAGTCGGCAATTCAACTACCTGCGCATACTCGATTTTCGAGGATATCTGGACTCGATTTTCGAGCCTTGCCCTACAGGTAGATTCCCTCGAACAGGGTCTTGTGAAACTTGGCGTGATGGTCGCGTGCCCAGGTAAAGAGCGCCTGGTCAAAGTCGGTGCGCGTGGCCGGGACGCCAAAGACGCCGGCAACTTCGACGCGTACAAACTCCAGTGCCGGCAGCTTGTTGATGGCAGTGAGGGCAAACGGGGACGAGGGCTCCTCGAACAGATAGCGGCTGCCTTGCAGCGCGTCGCAACTGGTGCACGTGTTGCCGAGCGACGGGGCTTTGGAGGCTCGCGCGCCTACGGGCTTGTAGCCGCAGCGCTTATGAAGGTAGTCGCGGATCTCGCCCGGCACGCAGCCGAGAACGGGCACGATGGCGAGTGCGTTGGCGTTGGCCGTGTCGATGGCGATGTGCCCAGCTTCGTTGGGCGCGTGCGCGATGGCGATGCTCTCGTCGTTATCGGTTCGATAGGGAATGCCGAAGGCCGCGACCGAGGTCTCTTTGTGACACTTCCAGCACTCGCGCTTGCCCAGTACTAGATATATATACGGCGCTGAGGGGTCGGATCGGTCAACACCGGGCAGCCACTCGGCAAAGGGCCCGGGGTTGACGCCGCTGGGTACATACCAGATCTTCTTGGTCCGGTCCCATTTGGCGCCCAGCGCCTTGGCTTCTTCTTTGTGCGAAAAGGGGACATCGAGCTCGGTGCGCATGGCGGCTCCTTGGTGCTGCAGGTGCAAGTGGCTCAAGGATACCGCAGGGCGCAGACATCGCGGCGTTTTGCTGAGAAGTTGCGGTGCGGACTGATTGGTTATGCCGATGGATAGATCGGCAAGTAGATGGTCGGCTTTTGGCTAGTTGGGCGGTTGGAGCTGCCAGCTGATTTGGCGACATAAAACAAAACAGCCCAGAGGACATAGCCTCTGAGCTGCGAACATTTGGTGGGCGTTAGAAGATTTGAACTTCTGACCTCTTCCGTGTCAGGGAAGCGCTCTCCCCCTGAGCTAAACGCCCGATCAAGGGTGCGCAAGCGCGCAAGGGATAATATAACGGAGCCTGAACTCGGTGGCAAGAACATTTTTAAAAATCGCTTACATTGTGGAATTCGGGGGCTTTGTCGCATCCATTTCAAAAGAGCCTGCTGCCGCGATTTGGCTGTCGCATAATGCAAGGCCATTGCGGTATCGAGCTATGGAAAGACGCCTGCGGAATTGTCCTACCGATAAGCGGACAAGCCTCCAGCTGGTGACTTCGCCGTGGTAAGGTAAGCCGAATTGTTTCCAGGCTGTTTCGGGGGAGTGGAATGAGCAAAGAGTGTGTCGAGCAGGTCGAAGGCGCAGGGGCTTCGGTGCCGATGACCGATATATCGAACATTGATGTGCCCGAGGGCACCGACGAGCTCAGCCGCAACACCCGTCGCGCATGGCGCGACCGCCTGAACAGCGCTTCGACGCGCAAGATGATCACAGGCGTCTTGGCTACGCTGGTGGGCGGTTCGTTTTGGGGCTTCTCGGGCACCAGCGCGAGCTTTCTGTTCGATACCTACCACGTCGACACCTTGTGGCTTATGAGCGTGCGTCAGATTCTCGCCGGTCTACTCTTTATGGCCGTGGTTGTTACGCGCGACCGCGAGCGCCTGATTAAGCTCTGGACCACACCCGCCGATCGCAAGCAGTTGCTGCTCTTTACCGCCTTTGGCCTGCTGTTCAACCAGTTTTGCTATCTTTCGGCCGTGCGCCTGACGAACGCCGGAACCGCGACGGTGCTCCAGTGCCTGCAGCTCGTTATCATCATGGGCTACGCCTGCGTGACCGATCGCCGCATACCGCGTACTCGCGAAGTCATCGGCATTGGCCTGGCTCTGGGTGGAACCTTTTTAATTGCCACCGGCGGCGACCCTACCAGCCTGAATATCTCGCCGCTTGGCCTGGCAGCAGGTCTTATGTGCGCGGTCAGCGCCGCGTGTATGGCGGTGATTCCCGCCAAGATCCTGCCCGAATACGGTAGCCCCATCGTCACGGGCTCGGCAATGCTCACGGCGGGCGTGGTCTCATGTGTCTTCGTGCAGCCCTGGGCGCATATGCCGGCGCTCGATGCCGCCGGCATCGAGGCGCTCGCGGTGTTCGTGGTTATCGGCTCGTTTTTTGCTTACATGCTTTATATGCAGGGCGTTAAGGACATCGGCTCGGTGCGTGCGAGCCTCATCGGAACTGTGGAGCCGGTTTCGGCGACCATCACCAGCGCCGTTATGCTGGGCACGGTGTTTTTGCCGACCGACCTTATCGGCTTTGCCATGATCATCGTGATGATGTTCCTCACGGTGTAGCTGGCGCCGCCGCCAAGACAGAAAAGGTGTTGCGCCGCATTTTCGCCAATTGATGTCCGTGTCTGGAGTTTAGCTGTCGATGCTCAAAATGCCATAAACTAGTAACGTTATGGACTTTTTCATTGCGACTCAATTGCGAGGATTTCTTTATGGCTGGTAATCACTTTAAGGGCAGCGATAGCGGCCGTCCTGCAGTTCCGCCGCGTCCGAACGGGGCTGGTAAGGTCGGCACGCCGGGCGGCGCTGGACAGGGCGGTTCCGGTAAGCGCGTGTCCCCGGGCGAGACGGCGATGTTTACCGCTCTGTATGAGCAGTCTCAAAAGGCAAAAAAGACCGGCCGTGCAAGAGGGAATGTCTTTGCGGGCGGTGCAACCTCCGCGTCGCAGCCGAGCGGGGCTCCTTCGGTACCTGCGAACAACGCAGGTGCTGCCAACGCCGCGAATGCCGCCGGCAACGTTAATGCCGGCAAGGCCGACAACAAAACTCCCTCTGCCGGTGGCGCGGGGCTTACGGGTAACCTCGGCACGATTTACACCGGCGCCTCCGAGACTGGCACGTTCGCCCGCCTGGATGATAGCGGTACCGAGTTTGCGGGCTCGGGTTCCAAGGAAGATTATTACGATTTTGGCTTGAACTACGGTAGCGACGCTTCGTCGAGTTCGACCTCTGACGGTCTGGTCCGTCATCGCCATCGCAAGGGCGAGCGCAAAAAGCGTCACACCGGCGCCATTATTGCCGCTGTAGTCGCGGTGCTTCTCGTTGCGCTTGGCGCAAGTGGCTTTATGCTGCTTAACTCGGCAAAGACCGTAAAGAGCGAAGCGAAGGAGGCTGTCGAGATCGTCGGTGGCCTTAAGGACAAGGTCACGTCGGGCGATTTTTCGACGCTGCCTGACGACGCGAAGAAGATCGATGAGCTCTGCGACAGCATGAAGGCGGAGACTTCGAGCCCGCTGTGGACGGCGGCTTCGTTTATCCCGGTGTATGGCAGTGACATCAACGCAGCCCGCACCATGATTGATGCCCTGTCCGATGTCTCGAGCAACGCGCTGGTTCCCATGGCCGACAACCTTTCGCAGGCCACGCCCGGCAAGCTGTTCCAGGACGGCATGATTAACGTGTCCGCGCTGCAGGCCGTTGCCGATTCGCTTTCCAGCAGCTCGAAGGTGTTCAAGAGCGCCAATGAGAAGATCCAGGGCATTGGCGATACTCATATTTCCCAGGTGACCGAGCTGGTCGATAAGGCCAAGGACGGCTTTGCCACCCTCAACGGCGCGGTTGACGCGGCGGAGAAGGTCGCCCCCGTCCTTCCCCAGATGCTCGGCGCCAACGGCCAGACGCGCAACTACCTTGTGTACGCCATGAACAACGTCGAGATTCGTGCCTGCGGCGGCTTTGGCGGTTCGCAGGGCCTGATTTCGGTCACCGACGGCCAGATGTCGATTGGCGAGTTTGTTCCCCGCATTGGACTCAGTGAGGATGAGGCAGTCGAGAGCGTCGACGAAGAGGATGAGGCACTGTTCGGCAACCACAGTAACCTGTACAACTCGGGCAATACCTATTCGCCTGATTGGCCCCGCAACTCGCAGCGTGTCGCAGCCCTGTGGAAATCTCAATATGGTCAGGACGTTGATGGCGTCATCGGTATCGACCCGGTGTTCCTGCAGTATCTGCTGGGCCTGGTCGGTAACGTGTCGCTGCCCGACGGAACGGTTGTCGACGGCTCCAACGCCGCAAAGGTCCTCATGCACGATGTGTATTGGAACTATCCGGTCGAGGAATCGGACGGCATCTTTGCGGCTGTTGCCAGCGACGCCTTCGACAAGATTCTCGGTGGCATCGGTGACGTCGACGTTACAAAGCTTGTCGGTGCATTCGAGCGCGGTGCCGAAGAGGGCCGTCTGATTGCTTGGATGAGAAACGATGATGAGCAGAATGCCATCAAAGAGACGGGCATTGACGCTTCGCTGCCCGATCCGGATGACCCGAGTGCCGATCCTGTTGCCGGCGTTTACTTTAACAACCTGAGCTTCTCCAAGCTCGACTGGTACCTGAACGCCGATACGCAGATTGGCCAGGGCATCAAGAACGGTGACGGCACGTGCTCGTATCGCATCACCGTTACCCTGACGAACATCATGACGCAGGAGGAGGCAGGCAAGCTGCCCGACTACGTCGCGGCGAGCGCACCCGATGCCGCGCGTGACGACGAACGCCTGAATGTCTCGTTGTTTGCCCCGACGGGCGGCAACATCAGTGACCTTACGGTTGAGGGCACACAGTTTGGTCTTGGCGCCGCTACGTGGCATGGAATCCCCTTCTATTCGGGCACCGTTGACCTGCATGCTGGCGAGACGACGACGATCACGTATACGCTGACCACGTCGGCCGAGGCGGGGGACAAGCCGCTTACGCTGCGTCAGACTCCTACATGCCAGGCGGCTCGCGACAGCGCGTCGGCGTAGGGTTTTTCTGGTAGCGCAGATAATCGAGTACCATTTTGGGGCGGACAGGCAATCTGTTCGCCCCTATTTTGTAAGGAGAGCGCATGAAGTACTTTGGCACCGACGGCTTTCGCGGTGAGGCCAACGTTGGGCTGACGGTAGAGCACGCTTATAAGATTGGCCGTTTTGTGGGCTGGTATTACGGCGCCAACCGCGAGCGCAAGGCGCGCGTCATCGTGGGCAAGGACACACGTCGCTCGAGTTACATGTTCGAGGCGGCGCTGGTGAGCGGCCTGGTCGCGAGCGGTGCGGACGCCTATATGCTGCACGTGATCCCCACGCCGGGCGTAGCGCATCAGACCGTGGAAGGCTGCTTCGATTGCGGCATCATGATCAGCGCAAGCCACAACCCGTTTTGCGATAACGGCATTAAGCTCGTCAATAGCGACGGTTTTAAGATGGACGAGGACGTACTGGAGCTCATCGAGGACTACATCGATGGCAAGAGCGAAGTTCCGCTGGCCACGGGCAACCACATCGGTGCCACGGTGGACTACATGCAGGGCCGCAACCGCTACATTGCTTCGCTCATTGCAAGTGCGAACTTTTCGCTGCAGGGCGTCAAGATCGGTATCGACTGCGCCAACGGCTCGGCTTCCTCGGTGGCCAAGCCGGTGTTTGACGCGCTCGGTGCCGACGTGCGCGTGATCAATGCCGCGCCCGATGGCTTTAACATCAACGTCGATTGCGGCTCCACGCATATGGAGCGCCTGCAGCGCCATGTGGTGGAGCAGGGCCTGGACGTGGGTTTTGCCTACGATGGCGATGCCGACCGCTGCCTGGCCGTGGATGAGCGCGGTCGCGTGGTAGACGGCGACCAGATCCTGTACGTGTGCGGCGTGTATCTGAACAAGCACGGTCGCCTTTCGGGCGGTACCGTGGTGCCGACGATCGCCAGCAACTTTGGCCTGATCAAGTCGTTGGAGCTTGCCGGTCTGAGTGCCGTGACCAGCGGCGTGGGTGACCGTCACGTGTATGCCAAGATGCGCGAGGGCGGTTACAGCCTGGGCGGCGAGCAGACGGGCCATACGATCTTTGGCGATATCGAGCGCACGGGCGACGGCATTATGACTTCGCTGCGCGTGATGGAAGTGATTCGTGCCGAGCGCGAGACGCTCTCGCAGCTCACGGCTCCGTGCAAGCTGCTGCCGCAGGCGCAGGTGGCCGTGCACGTGGCGGACAAGGACGCCGCGCTCGAGAACATGGGCGTGCAGAACGCCATCGCCGAGGCCGAGGCTGCGCTGGCAGGCGAGGGCCGCGTGCTCGTGCGCAAGAGCGGAACCGAGTCGGTTATCCGCGTGCTGGCCGAGGCGCCCGGCCAAGCATCCGCCGATGCCGCCATGAAGCGCATCGCCAACGCGCTCGAGGCTCTTTAGTTACGCGGTTTTACCAAACCGCGTAACTGCTCGACGCTGCAAACGGCCCCAAGCGGCAATCTGACGTTCAATTTCAAGGGCGCGACCAGAAGGTCAGCGCCCTTTCATTTCACGTCACCTTGCTCGCTTGGGGCCGTTTTCGCTGACATTGCCAAGTCATTAGCGTCAACGAACTAGTCATTGGGTACCTAGTTATTGGGCGAAAAAAGGGGACGCTGCGGATTGGTTTCGCGGCGTCCCCTTTGCGTTGGCGTGTCGGTTATGCCTTACAGCTCGTAGAGCGTGGTGAACTTGTCCTGCAGGTAGCTGCAGTAGTAGCGGGCATCGAACGCCATGCCGCACGCGCCCTTGATGAGCTCCGGCGCGTCCTTGGCGCGGCCCCACTGCCAAATGTGCTCGCCCAGCCAGGCGCGGACGGGTGTCAGGTCGCCGCTCGCGCAGGCGCCGTTGAGGTCGACACCGTCGCGGCACATGGCCGGCACAAACATGGCATCGTAGGCACTGCCCAGCGCATAGGTGGGGAAGTAGCCAAACGAGCCGCCGCTCCAGTGCGTATCCTGTAGACAGCCGTGCGTGTCGTCGGGAACGGGAATGCCCAGGTACTCATCCATGAAGCGGTTCCAAAGCGCGGGGATGTCCTTGGCCGTGGCCTCGCCGGCAAACAGCATGCGCTCGATCTCGTAGCGCACCATAACGTGCAGCGGATAGGTGAGCTCGTCGGCCTCGGTGCGGATCAGCGAAGGCTGCGCGATGTTCACGGCGTGGTAGAGCGTGTCCTCGTCGACGTCGCCGTAGACCTCGGGTGCGTGGCGGCGCAGCACCTCGAGCAGCGGTCCCATAAAGGCACGGCTGCGGCCCACGGTGTTCTCAAAGAAGCGGCTCTGGCTCTCGTGGATGCCCATGGAGGTGCCGCCCTCCAGGCAGGTGCGCGCATAGGAGGGATTGACGCCCAGCTCGTACATAGTGTGCCCCGCCTCGTGGATGATGCTGTAGACGTTGGAGATGCAATCGTCCTCGTAGATGTGTGTCGCGATGCGCGCGTCACCTACGGCAAAGCCCTCGCTAAACGGGTGCTCGGTAAAGGCAAGCGTGGTGTCGTCCAGGTTCAGGCCGACGAGCTTCATCAGGTCGAAGCTCATGGCGCGCTGGGCGGCCTCGGGCACGCGGGCGTGCAAAAAGTCGGCATCGGGCTGCTGGCCGCGCTCGCCGATGGCGTGCACGAGCGGCACGACCGTGGCCTTGACCTCCTCGCAAAACGCGTCGAAGCTCTTGGCGGAAAGGCCGCGCTCGTACTGGTCGAGCCAAACGTCGTATGGGTCGCGCTTGGGGTCCATGAGTTCGGCCTGATGCTTAAGTTGGGCGACGATTCTATCCACATAGGGCTCAAAGCTCGCCCAGTCGTTGGCCGTCTTGGCCTTGTGCCACACGGCGTCGGCCTCGCAGGTGAGCCTGGTCCAGGCTTCGGCCTCCTCGGTAGGAATAACGCTTGCCTCGCGCTGGTCGCGGCCGAGCACGCGGATCTCGTCGAGCAGCTGCGGGTCGTCGATTTTGCCGCCTGCAACCGTCTCGCGCGCTAACGAGCGTACGAGCTCAACGGACTTCTCGCTGGTCAGTAGCTTGTGATGTTCGCCGGCAAGCGTGCCCATGGCGTCGGCACGGGCGGCAGCGCCGTTGGCAGGAGCAATCGTCGCTCCATCGAACTCGGCAATCTTGAGCAGGTACTCGCGAGTCCACAGCTTGCCCTCGAGTTTGCGGAACTTTTTGACGGCCTTGTCGACTTTAGCGGCCTTGACGCCCTTGGCGGCCTTTGCCACGGCGGCCTTGGCCTTCTTATCGAGTTTCTTTCCCATACCGTATCCTTAATCTCGCAGGCCGAGCGCCGCAGGCGGGTGCGCGGCCAGTTTGCACAGCTACCTGCCTTGTACCCAGCGCGAACAAAACGGAACGCGGCGATGCGCTCGCGAAATGTGTTATCCTATAGCCCAATGCGTTGACGGAGAGGGTTTTGCCCGCCGCGTCGCCGGCAAGAGAGGGAAGGTCATGGGCTGCAAGCCTTCCTGCGGTGGCAAGGGCCAAGCGTTCACTCCCGAGCAGCGACCTCAACGGGCACGCGGCCAGTGGCAGCAAAGTCCCAGTAGGGAAGCCGTGGGCCTCGCGACAAGAGGCACAGAGTGGGCGCGGCGGGCCAGACATCCGCCGGGTCAAACAAGGTGGTACCGCGGAATTCAACCGTCCTTGGGCAATGCACATGCCCGAGGGCGGTTTTTTGTTACCGAACCGGGCCGCGTTTTCGCAACGTCAGACGGCGGCAGCCGCCTTGGCAAGCGGGGAACGCGAGAGACGAAAGGGAAGACATGAGTCTGATTGATGATCTGGTCAAACTCGAGGAAGAGGCCAAGGAGCTCGTCACTAGCGCCGACGACGCCGCCAAGCTCGAGGCTGCGCGCGTTGAGCTGCTCGGTCGCAAAGGCCGTATCACCGGCCTGATGCGCATGATGGGCAAACTCGCCCCCGAGGATCGTCCCATGATGGGCAAGCGCGCCAACGAGATGCGCCAGCTGATCGAGGGCATGCTCGACGAGCGCACCACCGAGATGAAGGCCGCCGCCCTCAAGCACGCACTCGAGCACGAGGCCGTCGACATCACGCTGCCGGGCATCCGTCCGCAGATCGGTCACCAGCACCTGATCAAGCAGATCATCGAGGAGGCCGAGGACATCTTCTGCGGCATCGGCTACACCGTCGAGTCCGGCCCCATGGTCGATACTTCCTACTACAACTTCACTGCGCTCAACGCCCCCATGGATCACCCGAGCCGCTCGGCCCGCGATACCTTCTACGTGGTCGATAACAACCCCGGCAGCGTCGCGCACCCCGAGGCTCACGCCCATGGCGAGTCCGACGTGCTGCTGCGCACCCAGACCTCGGGCGTACAGATCCACACCATGGAGTCGCAGAAGCCGCCCATCTACATGATCTGCCCGGGCACCGTCTACCGTCCCGATACGGCCGACGCCTGCCACCTGCCGCAGTTCAACCAGATCGAGGGCCTGGTCGTCGACGAGGGTATCACCTTTGGCGACCTGAAGGGCACGCTCGACTACTTTGTTAAGTGCATGTTTGGCGAGGACCGCAAGACGCGCTACCGTCCGCACTTCTTCCCCTTCACCGAGCCTAGCTGCGAGGTGGACGTGAGCTGCCACGTCTGCGGCGGCAAGGGCTGCAACTTCTGCAAGCACAGCGGCTGGATCGAGATCCTGGGCTGCGGCATGGTCGACCCCAACGTCCTGATCAACTGCGGCATCGACCCCGAGAAGTACACCGGCTTCGCCTTTGGCATTGGTGCCGAGCGCGTCGCTGCCCTGCGCTACGACCTGCCCGACCTGCGCACGTTGATGACTGGTGACATGAGGTTCTTGAACCAGTTCTAGAACGCTTTCTTCTTAGTTGCAGTTTTCGGCTCAAAGCCGCATTTATGAAAGGAGACCAGTTAGATGCGCGTTTCTTACGACTGGCTCAAGACCATGATCGATATTCCGGAGGATCCCAAGACCCTTTCGGACGAATATATCCGTACCGGCACCGAGGTCGAGGCGATCGACACTGTGGGCGAGTCCTTCGACCACGTGGTGACCGCCAAGGTGCTCACCAAGATCCCGCACCCCGATAGCGACCACATGTATGTGTGCTCGGTCGATGTGGGCGACAAGAATCTCGACGCCGACGGCAATCCCGCTCCGCTGCAGATCGTCTGCGGCGCGCAGAACTTCGAGGCCGGCGACCACATCGTCACGGCCATGATTGGCGCCGTGCTTCCCGGCGACGTTAAGATCAAGAAGAGCAAGCTTCGCGGCGTCGTGTCCATGGGCATGAACTGCTCCGCGCGCGAGCTCGGCCTGGGTGGCGACCACTCCGGCATCATGATCCTGCCCGAGGATACGCCCTGCGGCATGCCGTTTGCCGAGTACGTGGGCTCGAGCGACACCGTGCTCGACTGTGAGATCACGCCCAACCGTCCCGACTGCCTGTCCATGATCGGCATGGCCCGCGAGACCGGCGCCATCTTCGACCGCGATTTCCACGTTGAGCTGCCCGCCATCAAGGTCGAGACCGGCCGCGCGACCGACGACGAGCTTTCTGTCGAGATCGCCGACGAGGGCCTGTGCGACCGCTACGTTGCCCGCATCGTGCGCAACGTCAAGGTCGGCCCGTCGCCAGACTGGATGGTCAAGCGCCTCAACGCCCTGGGCGTGCGCCCGCACAACAACATCGTCGACATCACCAACTACGTGATGATGCTCACCGGTCAGCCGCTGCACGCCTTTGACCTGGACACCTTTGCCGAGCGCGATGGCCACCGTCGTGTGGTGGTTCGTGCCGCCCAGCAGGACGAGAAGTTCACGACGCTCGACGGCGAGGAGCGCGTGCTCGACGCCGGCATGGGCCTCATCACCGACGGCGAGCGCCCCGTGGCGTTGGCCGGCGTTATGGGTGGCATGGATTCCGAGATCGAGGACGATACCGTTGACGTGATGGTCGAGAGTGCCTGCTTCAACGCCGGCCGCACCTCGCACACCAGCCGCGACCTTTCGCTGATCTCCGACGCCTCCATCCGCTTTGAGCGCCAGGTCGACGAGACCGGCTGCGTGGACGTCGCCAATGTGACGTGCGCGCTCATCGAGGAGATCGCCGGCGGCGAGGTTGCTCCCGGCTATGTCGACGTTTTCCCCGCGCCCAAGACCATCGACAGCATTAAGCTGCGCCTGGCCCGCGTGCACGCCATCTGCGGTGCCGACATCGAGCCCGACTTTATCGAGCGCTCGCTCACCCGCCTGGGCTGCACCGTCGAGCGCGACGGCGAGGACTTTATGGTCACGCCGCCGAGCTTCCGTCCCGACCTGCCGCGTGAGATCGACCTGATCGAGGAGGTCCTGCGCCTGTGGGGCATGGGTCGCGTCACGGCGACCATTCCGGCTGCCAAGAACCACATCGGCGGTCTGACGCGCGAGCAGAAGCTTACCCGCAAGGTTGGCGAGATCCTGCGCGCCTGTGGCCTCAACGAGACCACGACCTTTGGCTTTGCCGCCCCGGGCGACCTGGAGAAGATTGGCATGTCCACCGAGGGCCGCGGCTGCCCCGTGGTGCTCATGAACCCGCTGGTAGCTGAGCAGACCGAGATGCGTCGTTCGCTGCTGCCGGGTCTGCTGCAGTCCGTGGCCTACAACGAGGCGCACGGTACGCCCAACGTACACCTGTACGAGGTCGGCAGCCTGTTCCACGGTCGCGAGAATGCCAGCCTGCCCAAGGAGACCAAGTCCGTGGCGGGTGTGCTCTCGGGCCAGTGGAGCGAGCAGTCCTGGAGCATGAAGTACCGCAAGTTGCGCTTCTTCTTTGGCAAGGGCATCGTCGAGGAGTTGCTCGCCCAGCTGCGCATCGAGAAGGTTCGCTTCCGTCCCGTCGAGGGCGAGGGCTACGCCTTCCTGCAGCCGGGTCGTGCTGCCGAGGTGCTCTCGGGCGGTACCGTGCTGGGCTGGGTCGGCGAGATTCACCCCAAGGCGCGCGAGGCTATGGGCATCGATGAGGTCGTCGTTGCCTTTGAGCTCGATCTGGACAAGCTGATCAAGGGCGCCCGCAACCAGGAGAACTACCGCGAGTTCTCGCAGTACCCTGCCGTTGAGCACGATCTGGCTATCGTGGTCGACAACACCGTGACCTGCGAGGATCTTGAGCGCCGCATTACCAGCGCCGGCGGCAAGCTGCTCGAGGGCGTGCGCCTGTTCGATGTCTACCGCGATCCCATCCGCATCGGAGCAGGCAAGAAGTCCATGGCCTTTGCGCTTACGTATCGCTCCGACGACCACACGCTCACCAGCGAAGAGGTCGAAAAGGCGCACCAGAAGATCGTTACCAAGGTGTGCAAGGGCGTAAACGGCGAGGTCCGCGGCTAGGTCCTGCGCTGGGGTATGGGTTGGGGCGACTGCTGCCGAATCCTACAAGACCGTTATGCTCGGTATAAGGCACTGCTGAGCCTGCATATATGACACGCGCATTACATAACGGCGTGCTGCTTTGTCGGCAGTGCGCCGTTTTGCTATGATAGCCCGCGGCGTGTTACGAATCTGACAATACGTAACACTGGCAAGGTGATTCAAGCGGCGTTGCAATTCCGTGCGCCGATAACCGGGAGGCGTACATGCACATTCCAGATAATTATCTGTCCCCGCAGACCGATGCCGTCATGGCGGTGGCGATGGTGCCCGTTTGGGTCCACTGCATCAAGAAGGTGCGCGCCACGCTCGATCGCGAGCATATGGCTTTCCTGGGCATCTGCGCCGCGTTCTCCTTCCTGCTCATGATGTTCAACGTGCCGCTGCCTGGCGGCACCACAGGCCACGCCGTCGGCGGCGCCCTCATTGCGCTGCTGCTAGGCCCCGAGGCCGCGGCTATCGCTGTCTCGGTCGCGCTGGCGCTGCAGGCGCTGCTGTTTGGCGACGGCGGCATCCTGTCCTTTGGCGCCAACTGCTTTAACATGGCCTTCGTGCTGCCGTTTGCCGCTGCTATCGTGTTTCGTGCGCTCAACAGCCGTTTGCATGGCAAGGGCTGGGGCACCTCGGTTTCGGCCGTCGTAAGCGGCTGGGTCGGCCTGTGCCTGGCGGCCCTGTGCGCGGCAATCGAGTTTGGTATTCAGCCGATGCTTTTTACCAACGCTTCGGGCGCGCCGCTGTACTGCCCCTTCCCGCTGTCCGTGGCTATTCCGGCCATGTTGATCCCGCATATGCTGGTTGCCGGCGTGATCGAGGGCGTGGCGACGGCCGCCATCTACGGTTTCATTAAGAAGACGGCGCCGAGTGTTATCGTCGGGCCCGAGGCCGTCGATGGACAGCTTGCCGGCGATGGTACTGCCAAGAAGACCTCGCTGGTCCCCACGCTCATTCTGGTCGCCGTGCTTGTCGTGGCCACGCCGCTGGGCCTGCTGGCCACGGGTGACGCCTGGGGCGAGTGGGACGCCGAGGGCGCCGCGACTGCCGTTCAGGAGGCTGGCGACGACAGCCTGCAGGCTTCGGTCGGCCTCGATACCCCGACCTTTGCCGACGCACTGCCCACGGGCGATTATCTGCAGGCCTATTCCGAGGAGCAGGGCCTTGGCTTTGCCGGTCAGGCTGCCATGTATATCCTGTCCGGCGTGATTGGCGTGGCGGTGCTCACCATCGCATTCCGCCTGATCTCGCTGACGGTTAAGGAAAGCGGTGCTCATGGCAATAGCCGAGCTGCCTAGCTGGCTTGCGGCCGAGGAGCGATATGAGCCCGTGGGGGCTCGGCATCGTGTGATGCAAAAGAATGTCCTGCACCTGGCGAGCCTGCTTGAGCGGGTTCATCTGGGTGGAGGCGCGCACGAGGGCGGGTCGATGGTCGACCGCGCCCTTTCTTGCGTTTCGGCTCCGGTGCGCCTGGTGGGGATGTTCGTTTGCGTCCTGTGCGTGTGTCTGACGCAGAGCCCGCTGTACCTGATGCTGATGGCGGCTATCGCGCTGGTGCTGGTCGCGGTGCGCCCCGCGCGCGGGTTGCGCGCGACCTTTGTGCCGGCGCTTGGCGCCGCGGGGCTCGCCGTGGTTTTGGCGCTGCCTGCCCTGCTGCTGGGCGCTTCCGCTACGGGCGCCATGCTCAAGATCGCGCTTAAGACGTTCATTAACGTGTCGCTCGTGCTGGGCGTTTCGTGGACGCTCACCTGGAGCCGCATGTCGGCGGCGCTCAAGATACTGCATCTACCCGACGAGGTCATCTTTACGTTTGATATGGCGCTCAAGCACATTGAGGTGCTGGGTCGCACGGCGCACAATCTGTGCGAATCGGTCATGCTGCGCAGCGTTGGCCGTGCGTCTGAGGGATTTTCGCGTACCGATTCGATCGCGGGTATCATGGGCATGACCTTTATCAAGGCGATGGAATGCAGCCGCGCGATGGACGAGGCCATGCTGTGCCGCGGTTTTGCGGGTGCGTATCCGGCGCCCGCGCGCGCCGGGTTTGGCTGGCGCGATGCGGTCTATGCGGCCGGCGTGGCGCTGCTGGCGGTGTTGTGCGCCGTGCTGTAGGCGCTGCTGGTTCCGGCTGGGAATGCAAATAGGGAAGGGCGACGTTTTGACGATCGATATGAATAGTGCGGCGGGCACGAACGGTGCGGGCGGCGCCGAGGGCGCGCCGCTCATCGAGCTGCGCGACGTGGTGTTCTCCTATGCGGGGCATACGGTTGTCGATGGCGTGTCGCTGCAGGTCGATCGTGGTGAACTCGTTGCCCTGCTCGGTCCCAACGGCTGCGGTAAGACGACGATTATGCGTCTTATTAACGGCCTTGAACTCGCGGACGCAGGGGCATACCTGTTTGACGGGTGTATGGTCGATGCGACATATCTCAAGGATTCCGCGACGGCCCAGTGGTTCCATCAGCGCGTGGGCTTTGTGTTCCAGAATGCCGACGCCCAGTTGTTCTGCGCTACGGTGGGTGAGGAAGTTGCCTTTGGTCCCGCGCAGATGGGGCTGCCGGCAGACGAGCTCGACCGTCGCGTGCACGATGCCATGGAACTGTTTCAAGTTGCCGACCTGGTCGATGCCTCGCCCTATCAGCTCTCGGGCGGGCAAAAGAAGCGCGTTGCGCTGGCTGCGGTGGTGTCGATGAACCCGGATATCTTGGTCCTCGACGAGCCTACTAACGGACTTGACGAGGACTCTTGCGACATCGTGGTCAACTTCCTACTGGCCTATGTTGCTGCCGGTAAGACGGTCTTGATGAGCACACATCACCAAGATTTGGTACGCCGTCTGGGGGCCCGCGCCATCTATATCGATCGATATCACCATGTGGTCGAGGCGCCTTCGCCGTCGTATGGAACCGAAAGCGGTGCTACGGACTAGTTGCTGCGTAGAGCGTGCGTAGCCGCCCGCGCGGCTTTGCCGTGATGGTATAGTTATCCAGGTTTTTTATGGGGGTGGCTATGCCAAGCTGGAACATTCATATCGCTCAGACGGAGCGTTTGCTGGAGCGCACCGGTGCGCTTGCCAATAGCGTGCGCGACCGCAATGCCTTTTTGTTTGGCTGCGTGGTTCCGGATATCTTCGTGGGCTATATGGTCCCTGGCATCGCCGATCCCATTCCGTACCGCATTACGCACTTTGCCAAGCCTGAGCCCATCCCTAAGCCTCGTGAGCATGAGTTCTGGGATACCTATGTGGCACCGTTGCTTAAAGGCGCACCCGCGGGCGAACCCGCTGAGGCTACCTCGATTGTCGAGGAACGCGAGCGGCTGAACCGCGTGCACTATCCCCAGCGCTACAAGGATGCCGAGCCGGTTGTCGGTCCCGGCGCCTGTGAGTTCTCGCTTGCGTCCGAAGATGTGGCGCAGTCGTTGCTCGATTTGACACTGGGCGTCTGGTCGCATCTGGTGGCCGATACCGTATGGAACACGCGCGTGAATCAGTACCTGGAGGCGCACGGCGGCAAGCCGTGTGAGGAGTTCCGCATTAAAAAGCAAGGCGACTTTGACTGGTTTGGCAAGACGCTGGGCATTGTCTCCATCCCGCGCGCGACCGATCGCCTGTATACCGCTGCGACGCGTTTTGGGCAGTATCCCATCCATAAGGAGTATGTGCTCAAGACCATCGGCGTCATGCACGAGATCGTGCGCGAAAACCCCGGCGAGCCCGATCATCCGCCGTACCGCCTGCTGACCGAGGAGTTCTTTGACGCAACGTTTACCGAGGTCGTCGAGCTGACCGAGGCGGGCTTTGCGGCTCGCGTTGCCGCTTCTGACGTCCCCGCAGTCCCCCTGATCGCTAGCTGCTAACGGGCCGGCTTAACGGTGAACAGTTCATCCCAATTGACCAACAGCTCCCGTCGCAGGGCATCTTCGGTGGTGCGTTCCTGATCGGTCTTTGGGATGTAGGGGAGCCCCGCCTTTTTATGAATGAGCTCGGCGATGCTATCAAAACTCTTCTTGTCCTTGATTTGCTCATAGGTTATCTGGATAACGTCATAGCCCATGCTTGTGAGGGCGGTGGTGCGCTCGGCATCGGAGAGGCTTGCGGCTTCGCTGTCATGGGCGGAGCGGCCTTGGCATTCCAGAATGACGCCCATGCTGTCGGTGACACTTTCGATGAGGATATCGGCGTAGCAGCAGGTTTTGTCATACAGTGAGCGCGCGACGTCGCTGAGTGGGATGCGCACGTTGTTTGCGATGTCGATGCCCATGCCGCCCTCGTCGCGGGGGAGCGAGACAAGCATGGAGGTCTGTACTTCGAAGGGCGAGCCGGTCTGCCCTGTCATGTGCTCGGCCGCCCAGCGCAGTTGTTTAACGCCGCGCAGGCCTGCGGCTTGCTTGGCGAACGTGGCGATATCCGTTGCGGTAAGAAGCGGCGTGCGCTTCCACAGGTTAGTGCCATTGCCCTTGGTGTCGACAACGCGTTTCCAACCACAGTCGGGCGGAATGAGCATAAGCGAAATAGCTTCATCGAGTTGTTGTTGCGTTCGCTCGCAGGGCTTAAACACTGCAAAGGAGCCGCACATCTCGTAGCAAGCCTTGAGTAACTGGTTGCGTGAAACCTGCGTAGCAAGGTTGAGCAGCGTGAACTCCGGTGACGTGACATCAAACCCATGTTCAGTCTGCCTAAACGACCCCGGAGGTGGTTCTTGGGTCAGGAGGTGCGATTTAAACAGGCTTCGCGACCCGGATTGTGCCCGAGTGAATACAAGCCTGTGAAGTGGTGCGTGAAACAGGTCTTTTACAACTGCATGACTTCCGAGGCCACAACATCTGCGATCCATATTGCCAAGGCTAATGGCGGGGTAAAGGCCTAATACCTGCGGCGGGATGCGGTAGTAGTTAAAGGCGGATTGCCCACAAAGCGTCAGGTCCATAATGCCCTCCTGGCCGAAATCATCTCTTTGAAGCGAGTGATGCCAGCGTCAATCCGGAAGTATGCGGCAAAATCTGAACCCTATGAGCAGACCTGGCTTTTGAGGCTAGTTTATCAGGCATTTTGTTGCGAAAAAACAGGGTGTGCTCGGAGGTTCCGGAATTTGCCGCATACTTCCGAAAACGCGGTCGATTTAGACCTTGCTAAAACGATTTAGCAGCGTCGGTCAAGGTGCGGGTTTGCCACCAGGCGAACACTTTTAGCGCTTGGGGCTTTATTTATTGGGCCTCGAAGGGTGGATTTCGCGCTTTTAGTAAAGAAATGAGTGCGTGTTTTGCCGTGCGCCGGCATTGACGCAAAGAAAAGGGTCCGGAAGGCGAAGCCTTCCGGACCCTTTGCAATGTAAATCTGCTTGCAAGTGCGATTTAGCGCACCTGAGCGACGTAAGCGACGTTGGTCGAGGAGACCTTGTCCTCGAGCTGGACGCTCATGCGGGGATCGCCGGCGGTAGCGACGGTCAAATCGCCAGTCTTGACGTAGCCGAGCTCCTTAGCGGTCTCGATCGCCTTGACGATCGTGCCGTTGACGGTGCCCTGGGTAATCTCTGCCTGGTGCGGGATAACGCCCCAGTACATGATCATCTGCTGGACGGCCCACTCGTGGCGGGAGAACGCGCAGATCGGCATGTTGGGACGGAAGTGCGAGATCAGGCGAGCAGTACGACCAGTGGTCGTCGGCACGGTGATGCACTTGGCACCAACGGTGGTGGCCATGTTCACAGCGGACATACCTACAACGTTGTTGACAACGCGGGTGCCGTGAGCATCGGCCGGAACCTCGAGCGGAGCGTGAGCCGGGAGGTACTTCTCGGTCTCGAGAGCAATGCTGGCCTGCATCTTGACGGCCTCGACCGGGTACTTACCGGCAGCGGACTCGCCGGAAAGCATAACGGCGTCGGTGCCGTCGTAAATGGCGTTAGCAACGTCGGCAACCTCGGCGCGCGTCGGGCGCGGGTTCTGCTGCATGGAGTCGAGCATCTGCGTAGCGGTGATAACGGGCTTGTAGGCCGCGTTGCACTTGGCGATGATCTCCTTCTGGATGTGCGGAACGAGCTCGGGCTTGATCTCGATGCCCAGGTCGCCACGGGCGACCATGATGCCGTCGGAAGCCTCGAGGATCTCGTCGAAGTTCTCGACGCCCAGGGCGCACTCGATCTTCGGGAAGATCGTCACGTGCTCGCCACCGTTCTCGCGGCAAAGCTCGCGGATGCCGCGGACGGACTCGCCGTCGCGGATGAAGGAAGCGGCGATGTAGTCGATGTTCTCGGTCAGGCCAAAGAGGATGTCCTGACGATCGCGCTCGGTGATGGCGGGCAGCGAGATGTTGACGTTGGGCATGTTGACGCCCTTGCGCTCGCCGATCAGGCCGTCGTTCTTAACGACGCAGGTCATATCCTGGCCGTCGACGGACTCGACCTCGAGGGCAACCAGGCCGTCATCGATCAGGATGAGGGAGCCCTTCTCGACCTCGGAGGGCAGAGCCAGGTAGTCGAGGGAGATGTGCTCAGCGGTGCCATGGAAATCCTCGGACGTGGGCTGAGCGGTGACGACGATCCTGTCGCCGGTCTTGACGGCAACCTTCTTGCCGTCGACCAAGAGGCCGGTGCGGACCTCGGGGCCCTTGGTGTCGAGCAGGATGCCGACGGGCATACCGAGCTCCTTGGAAATACGACGGACGCGCTCGATGCGACCGTGGTGCTCGTCGTAGGATCCGTGCGAGAAGTTAAAACGGGCGACGTTCATGCCCGCCTTGATCATCTCGCGGATGGTCTCGTCGCTATCGCAGGCGGGACCCATGGTGCATACAATCTTGGTGCGCTTGTACATTCAGACCTCCATCTGACATCGTCTTGCGCTGATAGATAAACCATAAGAAATAAAACTGAGATGATTATAACGAAATGCCGACCGAATACCCCAAAAAATCGACCGTATGCCGAATTAGAAGTTCATTTTTTGCGGAAAAACGGTATATGCAAAAACTTTACCAACCGTTCTAACCGCTGCTATCTGGGCGATATTTCAGTCTGACGATGCGCCGAAGAAAAAACGTTTTATCAATGTTGAGCATCACACTGTCTGCACCGTTGCGCCTGTGCCGTGTTTCCAGATGGAATGTTTTGGCTAGACGCGTCGCTTTGGGGTACCATAGCTCCACTATCAACTGCCGCTCAGCACGGCAGCCTTGATGAGCCCTTGCCCTTCTCCTGGGAATTATGATCGGGCATCAATCTGCTGAGTGGCCCGAATCCCAGGAGGGGACTCTATATGCAAAAGGAATACCTGTCCGCCGCGGCGGAGGTGCTCAGCGACCAGGGTGTCGATGAGAACCTTGGCCTGAGCAACGACGAGGCGTCGTCGCGCCTCGCCAAGACAGGCCCTAACAAGCTTGAGGAAGCCGAGAAGACTCCGCTGTGGAAGCGCTTCTTTGAGCAGATGGCCGACCCCATGGTCATCATGCTGATCGTTGCCGCCGTCATCAGCGCGCTCACGGGCATGGTCAAGGGCGAGGCGGACTTTGCCGATGTCGCCATCATCATGTTCGTCGTTATCGTCAACTCGGTGCTGGGCGTGGTCCAGGAGGCTAAAAGCGAGGAGGCTCTCGAGGCCCTGCAGGAGATGAGCGCGGCGCAGTCCAAGGTGCTGCGCGACGGCAAGCTCGTGCACCTGCCGAGCGCCGAGCTCGTGCCCGGTGACGTGATCATGCTCGAGGCGGGCGACTCCGTCCCGGCCGACTGCCGCGTGCTCGAGAGCGCCACGATGAAGATCGAGGAGGCCGCCCTTACCGGCGAGTCCGTGCCCGTCGAGAAGCATGCCAACGTGATCGAGCTCGCCGCCGGCACCGACGACGTGCCGCTCGGCGACCGCAAGAACATGTGCTACATGGGCTCCACCGTGGTGTACGGCCGTGGCCGCGCCGTCGTGGTCGGCACCGGTATGAACACCGAGATGGGTAAGATCGCCGGCGCCCTGGCCGAGGCCAAGGAAGAGCTCACGCCGCTGCAGGTGAAGCTTGCCGAGCTCAGCCGCATCCTCACTATCATGGTTATCGTCATCTGCGTCGTTATCTTTGGCGTCGACATCATCCGCCACGGCGTGGGCAACGTTCTCACCGACCCGACCGCGCTGCTCGATACCTTTATGGTCGCTGTCTCGCTTGCCGTCGCCGCCATCCCTGAGGGTCTGGTTGCCGTCGTGACTATCGTGCTTTCGCTCGGCGTGACCAAAATGGCCAAGCGCCAGGCGATTATCCGCAAGCTCTCTGCCGTCGAGACCCTTGGCTGCACGCAGACCATCTGCTCCGACAAGACCGGTACCCTTACCCAAAACAAGATGACCGTCGTCAAGCACGAGCTCGCTGCGCCTAAGGAGAAGTTCCTGGCCGGTATGGCGCTGTGCTCCGATGCCCAGTGGGACGAGGACCTGGGCGAGGCCGTTGGTGAGCCGACTGAGTGCGCGCTCGTCAACGATGCCGGCAAGGCTGGTCTTACTGGCCTGACTGCCGAGCACCCGCGCGTGGGCGAGGCCCCGTTCGACTCGGGCCGTAAGATGATGTCCGTGGTCGTCGAGACCCTGGACGGCGAGTATGAGCAGTACACCAAGGGCGCGCCCGACGTGGTGATCGGCCTGTGCACCCATATCTACGACGGCGACAGGGTCGTTCCGCTGACCGAGGAGCGTCGCGCCGAGCTCGTGGCCGCCAACAAGGCCATGGCCGACGAGGCCCTGCGCGTGCTGGCGCTGGCAAGCCGCACCTACACCGAGGTCCCGAGCGACTGCAGCCCCGCTGCGCTCGAGCACGACCTGGTCTTCTGCGGCCTGTCCGGCATGATTGACCCTGTCCGCCCCGAGGTCTCCGACGCCATCCGCGAGGCCCACGACGCCGGTATTCGCACCGTCATGATCACGGGCGACCATATCGACACCGCCGTGGCCATTGCCAAGCAGCTGGGAATCGTCACCGATCGCAGCCATGCCATTACCGGTGCCGACCTCGACCGCATGAGCGACGAGGAGCTCGACGCGCACATCGAGGACTACGGCGTGTACGCCCGCGTCCAGCCCGAGCACAAGACGCGCATCGTCGAGGCCTGGAAGTCGCGCGACCAGATCGTCGCCATGACCGGCGACGGCGTCAACGACGCCCCGTCCATCAAGCGCGCCGACATCGGCGTCGGTATGGGCATCACCGGCACCGACGTCACCAAGAACGTTGCCGACATGGTGCTTGCCGACGACAACTTCGCCACCATCATCGGTGCCTGCGAAGAGGGCCGTCGCATCTACGACAACATCCGCAAGGTCATCCAGTTCCTGCTTTCGGCCAACCTTGCCGAGGTGTTCTCGGTGTTTATCGCCACGCTCATCGGCTTTACCATCTTCCAGCCGGTGCAGCTGCTGTGGGTGAACCTGGTCACCGACTGCTTCCCCGCGCTCGCGCTGGGCATGGAGGACGCCGAGGGCGACATCATGAAGCGCAAGCCGCGCAACGCCAAGGACGGTGTCTTTGCCGGTCACATGGGCCTGGACTGCGTGGTCCAGGGTCTGATCATCACCGTGCTGGTGCTGGCGAGCTTCTTTGTGGGCGTGTACTTTGACATGGGCTACATCCACATCGTCGATATGATCGCCGGCAATGCCGACGAGGAAGGCGTGATGATGGCGTTCATCACGCTCAACATGGTCGAGATTTTCCACTGCTTCAATATGCGCAGCCGTCGTGCGTCGCTGTTCACCATGAAGAAGCAGAACAAGTGGCTGTGGGCTTCTGCCGCGCTGGCACTGGTGCTGACGGTGATCGTGACCGTGCAGCCGACGCTTGCCGAGATGTTCTTTGGCCCCGTGACGCTTGAGCTCAAGGGCGTTCTTGCCGCGCTGGGCCTGGCCTTCCTGATCATCCCGCTGATGGAGATCTACAAGGCGATCATGCGCGCGGTCGAGAAGGAGTAGGTCGAAAGGCCATCCTTCCCACCGGCCCGACCGCCTGCGGGGTTTCTTCTTCGCTGGTCCTCGCGCTTCGCGCTGCGGGATCGCTCAGAAGAAACCCCTCCCGGCGGGCGGGCCTTCGGATGACCTCTCGGGACCGTAAGCTGAGGAAAAGTTTGTGAGCTGGTCGGGCTTTGCCCGGCCAGCTCTTTTTGATTTAAAATACCTGCTCAGTTGTGATTTATGGTGCTGGGAGGCGCTTGTGGGCAAGGCGAAGGCTAAGGCGAAGAAAAAGACGACGGGGGCGCGGGCTAAGCGCGATCGTCGTCGGAAGCTCGCGACCGAAGCCCCCGCGTCTGCCGAGGAGCTGCTGGCAAACGTGCCGGGACTTGACGCGCTGCAGGATGTTCCGGCGTTCGATGACCTGCCGGTCGATGAAGCTCAGCAGGCGGCATTTGACGACTTTTGCGCACATACCGAGGAGCCCGAGCAGATGCAGCTTGGCGCCGTGGTGCGCTTGGATCGCGGGTTTCCGCTGGTGGCGACTGCCGACGACACCTTCCGCGCCGAGCATGCCGTGGGGTTTGCCAAGTCGCGCGGCGAGGACGAGGTGCTGCTGCCCGCCGTGGGCGACCGTGTGGCGGTGCGCCGCGCTCCCGGGCACGATATGGGCGTGATTGAGTGCGTTCTGCCGCGCCGTACGAGCTTTGAGCGTTGGCGCGGCCGTGCCCGCGGAGAGCGTCAGGTGCTCTGCTCCAACGTGGATAGCGTGCTAATCGTGCAGGCGCTCGGTGCCGGTGAGGTGCTGCTCGACCGCGTGGCGCGCTCGCTGGTGTTGGCGCTCGACTGCGATGCCGAGCCGGTGGTGGTGCTCACCAAAGCTGATCGCTGCGATGCCGAGGAGCTCGAGCGCGATCTGGACCGCGTGCGCCGCCTGGTGGGTCCGGACGTGCGCGTGATCGTGACGTCCTCTGCCGAGGGCCGCGGCCTGGACGAGGTCCGTATCTGCGTGCCTGCCGGGAGCTGCGCCATGATTCTGGGCGAGTCGGGTGCCGGCAAGTCGACGCTGCTCAATGCACTGCTGGGCCACGATACATTGGCGACCGGCGGTGTGCGCGAACGCGACGACCAGGGCCGTCACACTACCGTCGCGCGCGTGATGGTAGCGCTGCCGGGCGACGCCGGCGTGATCGCTGATGCCCCGGGCCTGCGCAGCCTACCGCTCGTGGGTCACGAGCGGGGTCTTGCGCGCGCTTTCCCCGAGATTGTCGAGGCATCGCGCGCGTGCCGGTTTGGCGACTGCACGCATACCCACGAACCGGGCTGCGCCGTTCGCGAGGCCGAGGACGCCGGGCAGATCGACAGCCTGCGTTTGGAAACGTTCCAAAGCCTGGCGTCATCCATGCGCGTGAGTGCTCAAATGCTCGATCCCGATGTCCATCTGTAATTGATTTTTTCTATGACAGCCGTCTCCCAACTGTTCGGGAGACGGCTTTTTTGCTGCGGAAAAGCCTCGAAACATGCAGTTTGCTGACGTGCTGACCAAAACCTTGCCACGAGCTTGACGGGCTGGTCAGCTTCTGGTCAGCGATTGGTTTGACATCGAAAACCAAGATCGCGATTGCGCCGCTTTGCACTCTGACCGCCCAGACAATGGTGGTACGGGCATTCGCCCGGCACTGCCATGAGAGGAGCGGCCGTGAACAAGAGCAAGCGCATCGCTATCAGTCTGGTCGCGGGCGTGCTCGCTGCTCTGCTCTGCATGGTTTACGGCTCGTCGATCCGCTCGCAAGCCGAACAGGTCCAGGCTGAGACCTTGGCCAAGTACGGTGGCGATCGCGTCGAGGTATGCGTTGCGGCGCGCGATATCGATGTGGGCGAGACCCTCGATGAGACCAATGTCATAACCCAGGAATGGCTGACGAGTCTGCTGCCGCGTGACGCGGCGACCGAGCTGCGCCAGGTGCGCGGCGACGTGACGACTTCGCGTATTCCCAAAAACGCCGTGATCTGCAATGTCTACACCAAGGCCGAGAGCCACAAGCTCGAGGTGCCTAAGGGCAAGGTCGCCGTTTCGGTGGCGGTCGATGCCGAGCACTCGGTCGGCGGTGCTACGGGCGTGGGCAGCTACGTGGATGTGTATGTGCAAAAAGACGGCGTAACCGATCGGCTGTGCGGCGCGTACGTGATCGATACCAGTGAGGATTCCGGTGCCACGCGCGAGGGCAAGATCGAATGGGTGACGCTGGCGGCTGACCCCGAAGACGTCAAGGAACTGCTGGGAGCCTCGGGCAAGGGAACGGTCAGCTTGACGATTCCCGCCACGGCGCGCGGCAAAAAGAGCGGAGGCGACGAGTGATGAAGGCGATCTGGCTTGCGTGCTGCGCGTGCGGCGATTACGGGCTGTTGCAGCGGGAAGTCGAGGGCCGTGACGCGGGTGCACAGGTGCTTCGCGTGGGTGACCTGGACGGGCTGGTTTCCATGGCGCGGGCGTTTCCGTCGCGCCGCGGAGCTGCCATCATCGCGGCGTCTCTGTTTGATACCGAAGATGTGCGCAAGACTGTTGCACGCCTGACGGCCGAAGGCCGCGTGAGTCGCGTGGTCGTCTTGATAGAAGCACTCGATCCGTCGGATATCGAGGGGTTGTTTCGCGCGGGGGCGACCGAGGTCATCGCTGCGCACAGTATATGCGGCAACGGGCGCGCGGGCGAGGGAGCGGTTGATTCCGATCGGCGCATGACGATTGAGCCCGATGCTTTTGTTGATAGGGAACCCGGGGCGCCTCGCGCTACAAGAGGCCCGCGTGTTGATGATTGTGGAAAAGCGGAAGCCGAGCATGGTCGGCGCCCCCGGAACCCCCTTGTATGCGATGACGCCGGAGGGCCGGCGCAGCATGCTGGCGACTCCCCGGCTGTAGATATGGGATACGTGCACGGCGTGAATCTGGCGGATGAACTCGACGAAGTTGAGGGCTTTGCCGGGTGTGGCGAGTTGTCGCTGATGCGGCATGAGCAGATTGCACAGAACGAGCCTGCCTCGCAGACCGAACAAGCTGACATGCCGGCTTGGACGCAGCGTGTGGTTGCGGCGGGGGAGACGGGGACGCTGTCACCGACGCCCGCTCCGCCGCCTCCGATGCCGCCGGCAGACGCTGCCGCTCCGCAGCATCGAGCTCCGGTCATCTGCGCCATTTCGGGTTCGGGCGGTTGCGGCAAGTCGACGATCGTTGCCACCATGGCACACACATCGTCGCTGTTGGGCTTGCGTGCCGCCGTGCTCGACCTGGACCTGATGTTTGGAAACCTTTACGACTTGTTAGGCGTCGATGCTCCGCGCGATATGGCGGCACTTATCGAGCCGTCGGCGGCGGGCACGCTCACCGAGCCGGATATCGTAGCCGCATCGATGCGCGTCGCCCCGGGCGTTACGCTCTGGGGTCCCGTCGCGGCGCCCGAGCAAGCCGAGCTCATGGCACGTCCGGTGGAGCTACTGCTTGATGTCCTGCGTCGCGAATCCGACGTGGTCTTTATCGATACCTCGGTCTTTTGGGGCGACGCCGTAGCGGCTGCGGTGGCGGCGAGCGACCGTTGCCTGGTCGTTGGCGATGCTGCGGTGTCGTCCGCGACATCGGCGTCGCGCGTCATTGAACTGGCAAGTCGAGTAGGTGTGCCGCGCACGCGCATGAGCGCCGTGTTCAACCGGTTCGGTGCGCGCGGGGCAGACGAGGACGTCGCCATGCGCTTTGAGATTGCCTGTGCGTTGAGCTCCAAGATTCGTATCGCCGATGGCGGGCAGGATCTCGCCGCGCTCATGGCGTTTGGGCGCGCTGACGAGGCAGTGGGTCAGACGAGCGCTTTCGCGACCAGCGTGCGCGAGGCCACGCGCGAGATGCTCGTGGAACTGGGGTGCGCCGTCGGCCCTTGGAGCGATATGGTCGCCGACCGTGCGACGCGTACCGAACGCCCGCGTATCCGCCTTCCCTGGTCGCGCGAGGGTGATCAGCGATGAGCCTGCAAACGAGGATTAAGGCTGCCGGCGCTGCAGCGGCGGCAGCGCCTGTAGATGCGGGGCGTCGCCGCGCGGTGAAACGACGCACCAAGCGCGCCGTGATGGACCGCATGGGTTACGACGAAGTGGCGCGTATCAGCGCCTATGTCGACCCGGCACTTGCCCGCTCGGAATTGCGTCCTGCGGTGGAGGCGGCGCTCAATGTTGAGGAGCCGACCGATCTCGCGACGCCCGAGCGCAAGACCATCATCGACGAGATTTTGGATGACGTGGTGGGCTTGGGGCCGTTGCAGCCGCTCATCGAGGACGACACCGTTACCGAGATCATGATTAACGGCTGCCGCTCGGCTTTCTTTGAACGCGGCGGCGTCTTGCACCCCATCGAGCATGCGTTTGAGGATGATGAGCAGATCCGTGTGCTTATCGACCGCATCATCTCGCCACTTGGCCGCCGTATCGACGAGCGCAGCCCCATCGTCAACGCCCGCCTCAAAACGGGCTATCGCGTCAACGCGGTGATTCCGCCTGTGGCGATTGACGGACCGATTCTCACCATCCGAAAGTTCTCGGACCGCATCTGCTCGCTGGACGAGCTTGTGGGGCTGGGGTCGCTGCCGCTTTGGTATGCGCAGCTGTTGTCGTGCGCGGTGTCGCTGCGACAGGACCTGGCGGTTGCGGGAGGCACGGGATCTGGTAAGACCACCCTGCTCAACGCGTTGTCATGTGAGATTTCCACCGGCGAGCGCATCGTGACGATCGAGGACTCTGCCGAGCTCAAGTTTGCGCATCATCCGCACGTGGTGCGTCTAGAGGCGCGCGAGGCTTCAATTGAGGGCGAGGGCGCGGTGACGATTCGCGACCTGGTGACCAATGCTCTGCGCATGCGCCCCGACCGCATCGTGGTGGGCGAGGTGCGCGGTGCCGAGTGCTGCGACATGTTGCAGGCCATGAACACGGGCCACGACGGGTCGCTCACGACACTTCATGCGGGTTCAGAACAGGAGACCGTGGTGCGTCTGACGTTGCTTGCACGTTATGGCATCGATCTGCCGAGCGAGCTCATCGAGGAGCAGATTGCCATGGCGCTCGACGGCATCGTGATGTCCGAGCGCCACGCCGATGGCAGGCGTTTCGTCTCCTCGTATTCGGGGGTGCGTCGCGCCGCGTCGGGCGGCGTAGAGCTCGAGCGCTATGTGACTTTCGATGCCGCCGAGCGCACCTGGAAGCTTGACCGCGAGCCGCCGTTTATCGCAGAAGGCCTGCGGTCGGGGACGCTCACACAAGAGGAGGTGGACGAATGGAGGTCGCTGTGCCCCTCGTCGTAGGGGGTTTGGCAGGGTTTTCTGTTGCGACGGCGTGCGGGGCGGAACCTCGTGTGCCGCAGGTACCGCCGGCGGAGCTGGCGCGTCAGGCGCTCGAGACGGTGGCAGAGAAGCTGCCGCGTGAGCTGGTGGAAAACGGCCTGCTGTCAAAGATTGCCCGCTCGTGGGCGTCGTTAATTCCCGCAGATCGCCTTGGGCTTGCTATTGAGGATAACGCAGCTCGTCTGGCATTTCTGCTGCTGTCGAGCGGTATCTGCAGCGTTTTGCTGGCCGTTGCGTCGTTGTCGCCCATCGGCTTTGTCTTGGGGCTGGTGGCGCCGTTTGGCGTGGGTGCCGCGCGTGACACCTTCGATCGCCGACGCGAACAGCATGATGTGGAAGAGGCCATGCCCGAGGCATTCACAGCGTTATCTATGTCGCTTGCCTCGGGGCATTCGCTGGCACAGGGAATGCGCTTTGTGGGCGCCCATGCGCAAGAGCTGGTGCATACCGAGTTTTTGCGGGTGGCGGCGGCAATCGATTGCGGTATTTCGGCGACCGACGCACTCGATGACCTACTCGTTCGCATCGATGCCCCCGGCCTTTCGCTTGTCACCTTGGCGCTCAAAGTATCGCAGCGTACCGGGGCTCCACTTGCTGGCTTGCTGTCCGAGGCGTCGAGCATGGTGGGTGAGCGCATTGAGCTCAAACGCCGTCTGGACGTTAAGACGTCACAGGCGCGTATGTCGGCACACATGGTCGCAGCGATGCCGGCGGGCATGTGCGCGGTACTGGCTTTGCTTTCGGCAGACTTTCGCCGCGGTCTTGCGACGCCGGCTGGTGCGGGCGCCGTGGTGTTGGGGCTTGCCCTCAACGTCGTTGCCCTGGTAGTTATCCGGCGCATTATGCGGGTGGAGTTATGAGCGCCCTGGTTGGGGTCGCGGCCTGTCTGTGTGCCCTGAGTGTATTTGCCGCGACAGGTTTGGAGCGTGCGGATGCTCGCAAGATTGCAGAGGCGTGCAAGCGTGAGGTGGTACTGGTCATTGCTGCGAGCTGCTCGGTGATTGATGCTCTGACCGCGCGAATGAAGGGCGCGATTGGGGCGGGCGGCCCGGCACAGGTGTCGCTCGGTGAGGTGTCCGAGATGATCGACGTGGTGCGCCTGGGGCTTTCTGCCGGCCTTTCGTTTGACGCGGCGCTCGAGATTTTCTGTGCCAATCGTCGGTCGGTGCTGGCCGTCCGCCTTGAACGAGCCTGCATGGCGTGGCAGGTGGGCGTGGGGACGCGCGAGGCCGAGCTGTTGGCTGCCGCGCGTGATTTGGACGTGAGGGCGCTCGAGACCTTTGCCATCACGGTGGGGCAGGCGCTTGCCCTGGGCGCTCCGCTGGCCGAGACGCTGGCTGCTCAAAGTCGCGAGATCCGTGCGGCCCATCGCGCCGCAGTCGAGCGCGAGATCGAGCGCGCACCGGTCAAGTTGCTGATTCCCACCGGCACGCTCATCTTGCCGGCGTTGCTTCTGTCCATATTGGGCCCGCTGCTGGGAGCAGGCGGGATGATGTAGGGAGGAATACATGAACACGATGACCGACATTGCGGGCAAGGCTTGGAGCTGGGCTTTTTGCCGGGCAATCCGCGCTCGCCAGCGTGCCAAGGCGCTGTTGCGGGAGGAGAACGCGCAGGGCACTACCGAATACGCCATCTTAGTCGGCGTGCTCGTGGTGATCGCGATTATCGCCATCGTCGCGTTTAAGAGCAAAGTCGAAGAACTATGGAACGCGATCAAAGACGGCATCAACAGCCTGTAGGAGGCAGGCGGCTTGTTGGTTCGCCGCTGGTGCTCGCCTGTTTGCTCGTGGCAATAGCGGCGACACTTTGGGGGCTGGGTGTTGCGCGGCAGCAGCGTCCAGGCGCTACTGCCGATTTGGGATCGGGCTCGGCGGCGGTGTCACAAGCGGAAGGCGCGGGAGATATGGGCGGTCAGGATGCCGCCGTCACGGCTCAGACCTTTTTACAGGCACTCGACGAGCGAGCTGCCAGCGCGACGGATCCGTCTGCAGACAACGCGATCGCGGTTCGACTCGCATGGTCCGAGGACCGGCCGATGACCGAGGCGGCGGCAGACCTGTTGCGCGCCTACCGTGAGGTGCCCACGGCCCAGCTCGCCCTGAGCGGCTATCTCGATATTAAGGGCAACGTATGGGGCGCCATCGTGCGCGATGGGAGAGGCTGGGTCGACATGGTGACGGTTGCCGCGGATGCCGGCGATGCCTCGTGCCGCCTGCGTGCCGTGCGTCTGGTTCCGCAAACAACGGAGTCAAAGGAGGGGTCGTGAAATGCATGGTGTCCTGTGTGAGGAATCTGCTCAGTCGACCGTCGAATACGCCATCGTCACCGTGGCGCTGTTATCGATTGTGCTGGCGATTGCGGGGCTTTGGCGCGCTGGCACCGATGGGCGCTTGGCGGCACTGGTCGAGCGGGCAGCGTCTCATGGCGTCGCCCCGTCGTCGGTTATCGATGCCGCGACGGGTGCCAAGGACATCGCTCTGTATTGATATCGCGTGCGAGGATCGGGCGCAGTCTACGGTCGAGGCCGCCTTTTTGCTGCCGACGTTTTTGACGCTTATCTTGCTCGCGTTGCAGCCGGTGTGCCTGCTCTATACGCGCGCGGTCATGGAGTCTGCCGCCGCCGAGACCGCGCGGCTTATGACCACGACGACGGTGGAGGACGACGATGACCTTAAGGAGTTCACTCGCCGCAGACTTGCCGCGGTGCCCAACGTCTCGATTTTTCATGCCGGCGGGTCGCTGTCGTGGGATATCGAGTTAGGGCGGGCCGGTGCCGGCGGCGTTTCGTCCGTGTCTGTTGCCGGCGAGGTTAAGCCGCTGCCCGTGATCGGTGCATTCGCGCGGGCCATGGGCAGTGCGGGTGAGGGCGGCTATGTCGAGCTCAAGGTCGACGTCTCGTATCGATCGCGTCCCGAATGGCTGGAGGGAGATTATGATTCATGGATTGCTGCATGGGATTAGGCGCTGCCTGCTGCGGGTGACGCAAGGGTTTGCGGCTCGCCGTCGACCAGGCGCTCGCCGCAAGCGGGGCGGCTTTATGGGCCGTGCCGGTATCGACTTGTTTATCGAAGACGGGGCCTATACCACGCTCTCCTCTGCGGTTGTCATTCTGGCGGTGCTTACGCTGCTGTTTTCGTCGACCGCGGCGATATGGAGCATGTCGCGCGCCGGAGATACCCAGGTGGCGGCCGATAGCGGTGCACTGGCGGGCGCCAACGTGGTGTCGTCCTATCACACGGCCGCCACGGTGGTGGATGCGAGCATTTTGAGTTTGGGCCTGGCGGGGTTTGCCACGATCGGCACCGGCTTGGTTGCCATTCTCATTCCAGGTGCCGAGGTTGTCGGCAGCGATATCATTGATACGGGAACCCAGATCATTAAAACACGTAACAAGTTTGCCAAAAGTGCGGCAAAGGGCCTGCAAAAGATTGAGACTGCCTTGCCGTACCTGGTTGCCGCGCGTGCCATGCAGGCAGTATCGGCGCAGGATACCGACGGTGTGACCTATACCGGTACGGCGCTTGCCGTGCCCAGGACATCCGAGTCGGATTTTGTTGCGCTCGAAGGATCCGAAATCTCGACCGATGCCATTAAAGATGCGTCGGAAGATCTGGAGCGCGCGGCCGAGGAGCTACAAAAAGCATCGGAGGAGACGGCGAAGACCAAAGAGCGTGCCTGGCTAGCGGATTGCGGTGGATCGGATAAAGGTTCGGTCGGCAGCTGTTCGTGTATGTGGGAGCGCGCAAAAAGCCTAACGGATCTCTCCGGTGTTCAAAACCCGCATTACTCATCGAGCGTTACGTGGGAGCCTCAAGTTGCCCTTGATCGCGCGAAGGACTACTACCATTGGCGTCTGACAAATGAGAAGCCCCAAGGCTCGAGTGTCGAGATGAAGGCCGAGTCTGCGGCGCGTAAGGCGTTTTATACCTATGCGAGCGCGGAGGTCGATCGGGCATATATAACCGAGAACGGAGACAGGGTTTCCTCCTATATTCCGCTGCTGCCGCGCAACTCTGATGAGGTTCGGGCGACCGAGCTCTACACCGATGCAGTGTGGCCGACTAGCGTGAACGATGGCAAGGCGTATCTGCATTACGGAACGACCTGCCCTAACTATAAGAAAGGAACGCCGAGCGGATTTGCTTCGGTTGCCGATTACGATGGGCAGGATAAATGCAGCAAATGCCATTTTGGCGTTTCGTCGCTTGGTGCTGTTGCGGCGCCTTCAACCTCTATCGAAAACGGTTTCGAGTATCACTTTGACAAGTTTAAAGACGCCCTGGAGGACTACGTCGACTGTCGCAACAAGGAGCTTGAGTTCGAGCGTCAGACCGAGGACGAAGCTGACCGTGCGAGCAATGCGTTCGATACCGCCATCAAAGAACTTTCCGGTGAGCGCCCGCGCATCGCCCCGCCCGGTCGCAACGGCGTGGTCGCCTTTGCGGTCTCGGGCGCCACCTCCGGTCCCGACGAGCTCAACTCTTCGTTTAACACGGCAGTTGAGCTTGGCGATCGTGGTGCAATTTCTGCTGCAGTGCTGGCGCCCGACGATGCGACCGCGCAGAACAACGTGCTCGCGCGTTTCTTCTCGACGCTGGAGGAGCGTTCGGGCGGCGTTGCCGGCGTGCTCGACGGCGTTATGGATGTTTGGGGCCGCCTGCTTGTGGGGTACGGAGACATCCAGGGTGCGGCTGACGAGCTTATGGGAGAGCTGATCGGTGGCTTGGGAGGGGGTAGCGGCGCGTTGGGCTCCATCGCGTCCTGGCTCGGTGACACCGTTTCGTCCTCCGTGGCGGCGCTGGGACTCGAACCGTGCGATTTGCGTCTGAGAAAACCGGTGCTGACCGATACCGCCAATGTCATCAAAAGTCCGGGGTCCGATATCGCAGGCATCTCCAAAACTCAAGATACCCTGCGAAAAATCCCCTTGGGCGTGACTGACCCCAAGGCACTTTGCGAGGCCTTGGAATATCACGTCGAGCGCACCATCAGCAGCGCGGTGTTCACGCTTGCGGAGATCCCGCTGCCCGGTGGCCGCTCCATCCCGCTCACTGTCGATGTTGCCACGCTGGTGGGAGCTTTTGGCGGTGGGTCGTAATGGGCATTCGCGCGGGCTTGCGCGAGGAGCGTGCCCAGGCGACGGTCGAGATGGCCGTGGTCACGCCTGTCCTGCTCGTGCTGGCTCTCGTCGCGTACAACGTCATGATCTTTGCAGGCGCGGTCGCGCGCTTCGACCGCGTGGTGCCCGACATCGTGCTTGCGCACGCTGTGGCGCCGGGCGGGGAGGGTGACGAGAGCTCCATTGACGCTTCCGCGACCGTTCAAGCTCAGATTCAGGATGCCATGGAGGGATATGACCTACAGGTCGAGGTCTCGAGCGAGCAAGGCGCGGCGTCATCGGATGGCGGCCTGCTCTCTCTTTCTGGCACGTTTAGGACCTATACCTGCACCATGCACTACGAGCCGTGGCCGAGTTTGCTGAGCATCGCCGGCGTTTCCCTGGGGGCGCCGGCCGTGCTCACGCATGAACGTGCGGTGACGGTCGATCCATGGCGTCCGGGGGTGGTCATGTGACCGCGGTCTCGTCCTATATCGCCTACGCGCGGGCGCTCAACAGGTTGGGTTGGACGCCGGCCGAGTTTGTGGTGGCGGAGTCGTTTACCGTGCGTCTGCGCGGCATGCTGGGACGGCGGCCAATTGCCGCCAGCGGACTGCCGCTTGTCATGGCGTTTCCGCGCTGTTCCTCGGTTCACACCTGCTTTATGGCCTATCCCATCGACATTGCCTTTATCGATCGCAGCGGCAATGTCCTCGCATGCTACGAAAACGTACGCCCTTGGCGTATGTGTTCCTGTCCCGGTGCCTGGGCGGCACTCGAACGCCCTTCAATCATTGTTTCGTCCGCTGTTCTTCAACGCGTGCCGGCTTAAGAATTGGCGACAGCGGAATTTCGTCATACGAAATTGGGTAAGATGGGGGAGGAGATGCATGGATGTCGAGATTCATCCCAACGCCAAAAAGCACCTGACGGAAAAGCAGGTGCTTAGCGCTTGGCTTGCGGTTACCGAGTGCATTCGTCGCGAGTCGGAAGACGATCCGCCGAGATGGCTTGCGATTGGATGGCTTCCGGACGGACGGAGTGTGGAGCTCGTTGCGGTCGAACTTATTCGTGGATGGCTCATTATTCATGCCTTGTCTCCGGTTCAGAAGAAATTCTGGCAAGAGATCGAGCGAGCTCGGCAAAGGGGTCGATGATGGGCGAGACATATACGACCGCTAGTGGTCAGGTTGTAACGGATGAAATGATTGACGCGTGGTGTGAGTCGTACGAGCGCGGAGAGTTTCCGGATGGCGAACACACCGTTGGCGGAATCGTGCATGGACGGCCTCCACTCTCAGGTGAGGGAACGGCAACGCTATCGGTCAAGATTCCTCTGGGAATGAAGGAGGCTATTCGTCGACGGGCGGCTGCCGAGGGGATGACGCCAAGTGAGTTTGCCCGTGCGGCCCTGAGTGAAAAACTTCTTGCGGTCGGTTGATGCTTCTGACGTGCCGTTCTATAGGAGCGAGATCGTGGCCGATGTCGTGCTCAAAAACTTTTTTAAAATTCTCGGTTGACCGGAGCGCGTCCTTGGTTATACTAATCAAGCCTTGAAACAAGGCACACCTCAAATGGCTGGGTAGCTCAGTTGGTAGAGCAGAGGACTGAAAATCCTCGTGTCAGGGGTTCGATTCCCTTCCCCGCCACCTTGACTTGATAAGGACCTCTGCAAAGGGGCCCTTTTCTTTTATGTGGCCCCCACACGGAATCGAACCCCGTGAGGGCGCGGAGCTGAGTAAACGCGTGAGCGTTTGCCAGCGGAGCTCGCAAGGCGCGAAGCGCCGCAGCGGCCCGCACGCGCGGAGCGAGGGCGCGATTTCCTTCCCCGCCACCTTGAATTGACTAGGACCTCTGCAAAGGGGTCCTTTTCTTTTACCGAGGGCTCCTGCGGAAACTGCATCCCGGAATTTGGCTTCAGAGCGGGATACGCTTTCCGCTTTGAGCCTGTTTGGGAAAGTGTGGACCGGAATCCGGCGTCAGAATGGGACATGCTTTCCTTTTGCGGCCCTTGGCGGAAACTGCGTCCCAGATCCCGCGCTCAGAACGGGATGCGCTTTCCGGTTGAGGCTTTGAACGGAAAATACACCCCAGTCTCTTGTGAAAAAACGGGGCACGCTTTCCGGTCGCCTACTTCCGGCGCGCGTGTACATTTCGGCGCGCCATCTCGGGCCCGTCTGCCCGGACATTCCTCCCACTTTTGCGCCACTTTGTAGACCGTTCGGTCGCCTGTCCGCACGCGCGGGTATACTCAAAACGATACTTTTCCTATGCAATACGATGCAGGCTCGACCTGCGCGATTCGAAGGGGGCCGTGATGGAGAGGATTCTCGGCGTTAATCTCTCTGGCTGGTTTATTCCCGAGCCCTGGGTGACCCCGTCGCTCTATGCAGCGACCGGAGCATCCAATGCAGCCGAGCTGCAGGAGGCCATGGGCACCGCTGCCTATAACGAGCGCATGCGTCGCCATTACGAGACGTTTGTGAGTGAGGACGATTTTCGCCGTATGGCGCAGATCGGTCTCAACGCCGTGCGCCTGCCGGTGCCCTGGTATGCCTTTGGCTCGCAGGAGTCCGACGCTTCCTACATCTCGGTCGTCGATTATATCGACCGTGCTATTGAGTGGGCCGATAAGTACAACATCCGCGTACTGCTCGATTTGGCGACTGTACCCGGCGGTCAGGGTGATTCCAACGATTCGCCCACCACGCCGGAGGCTGTTGCCGAGTGGCATTCGTCTACCAACGGCCGTCACGTTGCGCTCGATGTGCTCGAGCGCCTGGCCGATCGCTATGGTGAGGCCGGGAGCCTGCTGGGCATCGAGCTGTTGGATACGCCGCAGATGAGCGTACGCAAGAGCCTCTTTACCATGACGGACGGTATTCCGGCGCACTACCTGCGCAACTTCTATCGTGACGCGTACGAGCTCGTCCGTTCGTATATGCCCGAGGACAAGATTGTCGTCTTTTCTTCTTCGGGACACCCTGGCGAGTGGAAGCACTTTATGCGCGGTGCCAAGTACAAGAACGTCTACATGGACCTTCACCTGTACCATTACCGCGACGAGTATGCGCTCGACATCACGAGCCCGCGTGGTCTGACGACGGCGATTTCGCGCAACAAGCGTGAGCTCAAAGAGGCGGTCGCAACTGGGTTCCCCGTTTTGGTGGGCGAATGGTCGGGCGCGGCGATCTTTGCCAACTCGTCGGTTACGCCCGAGGGCCGCAATGCCTACGAGCGCGTGTTTATCGCCAACCAGCTGGCTTCGTTTGCGCCGGCGGCTGGCTGGTTCTTCCAAACGTGGAAGACCGAGAAGCGTATTGCAGCATGGGACGCCCGCGCGGCACTCGGTACGCTCGAGCGCGGCATGATTGAATAGGTTGATATGACGCAAAACAGCGCCCGTACGGGCAAACTTTATGTGGTCGGTACGCCCATCGGCAATCTGGGCGACCTGTCCCCGCGCGTTGGCGAGGCCTTTGCCGCCGCCGATGCCATCTGCTGCGAGGACACGCGTGTGACCTCAAAGTTGCTGATGCACCTAGGCATCTCCAAGCCGCTCGTTCGTTGCGACGAGAATGTGATCGCAAGTCGCGCAGCTGGCCTGGTCGACCGCCTGCTGGCGGGGGAGACCCTCGCTTTTGCCTCGGACGCCGGTATGCCGAGTGTGTCTGATCCCGGCCAGGCTTTGGTTGAGGCGGCGCGCGAGGCGGATGTGCCTGTCGAGGTTATTCCCGGTCCCTCTGCTTGCGTCACGGCGCTCGTATCGTCCGGTATTCCCTGCGAGCATTTCTTCTTCGAAGGCTTTTTGGGTCGCAAGCACGGCGACCGCGTGCGCCGACTGCAGCGCCTTGCCGTCGTCCCCGGCGCGCTCATCTTCTACGAGTCTCCACATCGCATCGTCGCGACGCTCGAGGCCGTGGCCGAGGTCTTCCCCCAGCGCGATGTCGCCGTCTGCCGCGAGCTCACCAAACTGCACGAGGAAGTCTTGCGTGGATCCGCCGCCCAGATAACCGAGGAGCTGCGTGCCCGTGGCGAGGTAAAGGGCGAGATCGCGCTGGTCATCGCGCCGCCGAGCGAGGACGAGGAGGCCGGCATCGCGTCGGTTGGAGCCGCAGCGGCCGACCCCGACGAAGCCCTGCGCGAGGACATTCGCACCGCGCTCGAGGAGGGGGAGCCCGCCTCCGCGGTGGCAAAGCGCCTGTCGCAGAAGTACTCGCGCCGCAAGCGCGATGTCTATGCCATGGTGCTCGATATGCAATAGATGGAGGATATCCAGCCCTTGCGCTAGAATCATCCCCTGTATGCAACGTTTTTCTGGAGGACAAACCCCATGGATCAAAGCAAGCCTTCGTTCTTTATCACGACGCCCATCTACTACGTCAACGCCGATCCGCACCTGGGCACGGCTTATTCCACCATCATCGCCGACGTCCAGGCTCGCTATCGTCGCTCCGCCGGCTATAACGTCAAGTTCCTGACTGGCATGGACGAGCACGGCGAGAAGGTCGCCGAGGCTGCAGCCAAGCACAACATGACGCCGCAGGAGTGGACCGACAGCCAGGCTCCGCACTTCAAGGAGCTTTGGAGCAAGCTCGAGATCTCCAACGACGACTTCATTCGTACCACCGAGCCGCGCCAGCATCACGCCGTGCAGTATCTGTGGGAGCGCATGAAGGAGTCCGGCTACCTGTATAAGGGCAGCTACGACGGCTGGTACTGCGTGCCCGACGAGACCTACTTTACCGATACGCAGGTCCAGAAGGGCGACGAAGAGTACGGCAGCGTCGGCCAGCACCTGTGCCCCGATTGCCACCGCCCGCTCGAGCGCGTGCAGGAGGAGTCCTACTTCTTTAAGCTCTCTGCGTTCCAGGACAAGCTGCTCAAGCTCTATGACGAGCACCCCGATTTTGTTGAGCCCGCGTTCCGCATGAACGAGGTGCGCAGCTTTGTCGAAGGCGGCCTCAACGACCTTTCCGTGAGCCGTACGAGCTTTGACTGGGGCATCAAGGTCCCGTTCGACGAGGGCCATGTGACCTACGTGTGGTTCGACGCGCTGCTCAACTATATGACGGCCGTCGGCTACGGTGTCGACACCGACGAGGCCCGTGCCGAGCTGGCCTATCGCTGGCCCGCGCAGTTCCACATCGTGGGCAAGGACATCATCCGCTTCCACTGCGTCATTTGGCCCGCCATGCTCATGGCCATTGGCGAGGCCCTGCCCGAGCACGTCTTTGCCCACGGCTTCCTGACCGTGCGCAATGCCGAGACCGGTAAGGCCGAGAAGATGTCCAAGAGCCGCGGTAACGCTATTGCTCCGCAGGATGTTATCGACATGCTGGGCGTTGAGGGCTATCGCTATTACTTTATGACCGACGTGGTGCCCGGCACCGACGGCGCCATCAGCTTCGAGCGCATGGAGCAGGTCTACAACGCCGACCTGGCCAACAGCTGGGGCAACCTTATCTCGCGTTCGCTCAACATGAGCGGCAAGTACTTCGACGGTTGCGCGCCCGCCAAGCCCGCGTCGTTCGATGCGTTCGACAACCCGCTGGCAAAGATTGCCGACGGCCTGGTCGATCGCTACATGGCCAAGATGGACGTGCTCGATTACGGTGGAGCTAAGGACGAGGTCATGGAGCTCATCCATGCCGCCAACCACTACATCGAGGACTCCGAGCCTTGGGCGCTTGCCAAGGACGAGGCCAAGGCTGACGAGCTGGCGTTTGTGATCTACAACCTGCTCGAGGCCATCCGCATTGCCGCTCACCTGCTGATGCCGCTCATGCCCCAGACTTCTGCCGAGGCCCTGCGCCGCCTGTCCTGCGAGGATGAGGCCGCGAGCGACGACCTCAAGGGCATTTGCGCTTGGGGCCTGCTTGCCGGTGGTCAGCCCGTCGAGAAGGGCGAGCCGCTGTTCCCGCGTCTGGGCTAAGCCGCTGCGCGCCATATCGGCAATTTGCTGTTTAGATGTAAGGGCATGGCCGCAACGGTCCATGCCCTTTTGCTTTACGATGCAGCCACCATGTTAAGGAGGCAACCATGACAACTTCGCCTTTGGCAAACCCCACGGCAACTAGGGAGCTGCTAGAGGAGTTTGGCCTTGCGACCAAGCATCGCCTGGGCCAAAACTTCCTGATCGACAACCATGTGATCGAACGTATCTGTGAGCTCGCTCAGCTTACGGGCGATGAGCGCGTGCTCGAGGTCGGCCCGGGTTGCGGCACGCTGACGTTGGCCCTGCTGCAGGAGGCGGCGTGCGTCACGTCGATCGAGGCCGACCCCGAGCTCGAGCCGGTGCTCGACGCCCATGCCGCCGACTATGCCAACTTCCGCTTTATCATGGGCGACGCGCTCAGGGTGGGCCCGGAGCAGATTGAGCAGGCTGCGGGCGGTGAGCCGACGGTGTTTGTCGCGAACCTGCCCTATAACGTGGCGGCGACGATCATCCTGCAGTTCTTCCAGACGATGCCCGCGCTCAAGCGTGCCGTCGTCATGGTGCAAAAGGAGGTTGCCGATCGCATTGCCGCAGTGCCGGGCAACAAGACCTATGGCGGCTATACGGCAAAGCTCGGCCTGTATGCGCAGGTGACGGGTCGCTTTGAGGTGCCGCCGCGTTGCTTTATGCCGGCGCCGCACGTGGACTCGGCCGTCGTGCGTATCGACCGTGTTGACGGCGTGGTGCCCGAGGGGCTCGATCGCGAATTTGTGGCCCGCGTGATTGATGCTGCATTTGCTCAGCGTCGCAAGACCATCCGCAATTCCATGAGCGCCAACGGCTTTGCCAAGGACGTGCTCGATGCTGCCTTTGAGGCTTGCGGTATTGCACCCACCACGCGCGCCGAGACGCTCGATGTTGCCGACTTTGTCCGTCTGGCCCAGGAGCTAATCCATGATGCCTAATGCCGAACGCGTGACGTTTACCAAGAAAAAGAAGACGGTTACTTGTCCCGTGCCCTTGGCACCGCTTGCCGACACGCATGCGCATCTGCTTTCGTTTTGGGGCAAAGAAGTGCCCGAGACGCTCGTGCGTGCCAAGGCGGCGGGCGTCGACCTGTTGGTGACGATGTTCGACCCCATCGCTGACAAACGCAGCGTGACGGACTATAGCGACTGGCTGACGCGCGAGATTCTGCCGATGCAGGATATCCCGCAGATCAAGTATCTTGCCGGCGTGCATCCGTATGGCGCGCCGGACTATACCGACGACGTTCACGCACAGGTCGTTGCCGCACTCGATGATCCCTTGTGCGCCGGTATTGGCGAAATCGGCCTGGACTACCACATGGACTATGACGACGATATCGCGCCGGCACCCCATAACGTGCAGATTGACTGCATGGCGCGCCAGCTCGAGCTTGCCGTGCGCCGCAATGTGCCGGTGGAGCTGCACCTGCGTCACGAGGACTCGGATGGGGAGCGCACCTCGCACGTTGATGCGTACAACGTGCTTCGTGAGGTGGGCGTGCCCCAGGCCGGTTGTGTGCTGCACTGTTTTGGCGAGGACCGCGCCACGATGGAGCGCTTTGTGGAGCTGGGCTGCTATATCGCCTATGGTGGTGCGGCCACCTTTAAGCGCAACGACGACGTGCGCGAGGCATTTGCGGCGACCCCGCTCGATCGCATTTTGTTCGAGACGGATTGCCCGTATATGGCTCCGGAGCCCATCCGCGGTCTTGAATGCGAGCCCGCAATGATCTCCATTACGGCAAACGCGCTGGTTAACGACCGTGTCGATCGTACCGGCGAGGATGCTGAGGCAATCGCGCGAGCAGCTTGGGAAAATGCCTGCAAACTTTTTCAAAAATAGTTCTTGCGTTCGTGGTGGCGCTCCGTTATTCTAATTCCTGCACGCGGGCGTGGCGGAATTGGCAGACGCGTACGGTTCAGGTCCGTATGGGGGCAACCCCATGAAGGTTCAAGTCCTTTCGCCCGCACCATTGATTGAAAGAGCTCCCCGCAATGGGAGCTTTTTTTGTTATGGGCCCATCACAGGGACTTGAACCTGCGAAGGAGCGAGCGTAAAGAAAACGCGGAGCGTTTTTAGCGAGCTGGCGAGGACGCCGGCAGGCGGCCGAAGCCGGTGCGGATCCGCGAAGCGGATACGCGGACGTCCTTTCGCCCGCACCATTGAATGAAAGAGCTCCCAGCAATGGGAGCTTTTTTGTTATGTACGATCTCCTTGTGCGGGTATCCTAGTGCCAACGTATGCCTATCAGAGGAGAGACCATGCTGTTGTCCGGTATCATCGCCGCCCTTACCAGCCTTTTGATTCCCATCATCATTTTGTTGTTACTGCTTCCCAACGCCTGCTATGTCGTTGAACAACAGCATGCCGTGATCATCGAGCGTCTGGGCAAGTTTAACCGCATCGTCAACGCGGGCTTCCACATGAAGGTGCCCGTGATCGACCGCAAGGCCGCCACGGTGAGTCTGCGCACCATGAAAAACGGTTTTGGCATCGACGTTAAGACCCAGGACAACGTGACCATCGGCCTTGAGGTCTCTGCTCAGTACCACGTGAGCTATGACATGGGCGCCGGCCCGGCAGATTCGGGTATCTACAAGAGCTACTACATGCTGCAGGAGCCCGTCGACCAGATGCGTGACTTCATCACCGACGCCCTGCGCTCTTCGATCCCCGTCTACACACTCGATGAGGTCTTTGCCAAGAAGGATGACATCGCCAAGGATGTCAACGCTACCGTTTCCGAGCAGATGGCCGCCTACGGCTTCACCCTCGTGTCGACGCTCATCACCAAAATCGCACTGCCGACCGAGGTCGAGAACTCCATGAACGACATCAACGCCGCCCAGCGCAAGCGCGCTGCGGCACAGGAGCTCGCCGAGGCAGACCGTATCAAGCGCGTCACCGAGGCGACCGCCGAGGCCGAGGCTATGGAAAAGGCGGGCGAGGGCATCGCCAACCAGCGCAAGGCCATCGCGCTGGGCATCAAAGATTCACTCGAGATCATCCAGGAGACGGGCGTCGGCAACGACGAGGCCAACCAGCTGTTCATGTTTACGCAGTGGTCCGAGATGATGACGGAGTTCGCTCGCACGGGTAAAACTTCGACGGTCGTACTGCCGAGCGATTTCTCGCAGTCGGCCTCGATGTTCGAGCAGATGCTGACCGCCGGCAAAGTTCAAAACGGTTCGAAGGAGTAGGCGCGCGTGAAATACACCGTCGTTTGCGTCGGTAAGCTCAAGGAGCGCTTTTGGAAGGACGCGTGCGCTGAGTACACCAAGCGCTTAGGTGCCTATGCCAAGGTGGATATCCGCGAGGTGGCCGATATCGACCCGGCTAAGGCGGGCGGCGTGGATGCCGCGCGCGACAAGGAGGGGGCGGCAATTCTTGCTGCATTGCCGTCTCGGGCGCATGTGATCCTGCTGGCTATCGAGGGCAAGGAGCGTTCGAGTGAGGAGCTCTCGGCGCGGCTCGACGATCTTATGCTGCGAGGCAGCAGCGACATTGCCTTTGTAATCGGCGGTTCGGACGGCGTGAGTGATGAGGTGCGCGCCCGCGCCGACGAGATGCTCAGCTTTGGACGCATTACCTTGCCGCATAACCTGGCGCGTGTGGTGCTGCTAGAGCAGATTTACCGTGCCTGCAAGATCAGCCGTGGCGAGCCGTATCACAAATAGGTCGGCAATACGAAACAATGGCGTGGGACAATACCTTTCGTTTTGAGGAATGTGTCTGAAAGGACTATGAGATATGAAGATTGGATTTGTCGGTTTTGGCAATATGGCGAGCGCTATGGCCGATGGCTGGATCGCTGCCGGTGTAGCTGCGAGCGACATGTGCGCCTGCGCGGGTCGCTACGACGCACTGGTTGAGCGCTGCGAGGCGCGCGGCATGGTCGCCTGCCACGATGCCGCCGAGGTTGTCTCCGCATCCGATATCGTGGTCGCTGCGGTCAAACCGTACATGATCGAGAAGGTATTCGCCCCGCTCAAGGATGCTCTTGCCAAAAAGGTCGTTCTGTCGGTTGCCTGGACCTGGGACAGTGCCAAGTGGGAGCAGGTCCTGCCGGGCGTCGCGCATATCTCGACGGTGCCCAACACACCGGTTTCGGTGGGCGAGGGCGTCATCGCTTGCGAGAAGGCTTCCACGCTTAGTGATGAGCAGAGCGCCGTGGTGCTTGATCTGCTTGGCAAACTCGGTGCGGTGGTCGAGCTCGATACGAGCCTGCTGTTTGTGGGCGGCACGGTGGGTGGTTGCGCTCCGGCATTTGTCGCCATGGCAATCGAGGCCCTGGGCGATGCGGCGGTCAAGCACGGTATCCCACGTGCCGATGCCTATCGCATTGTGAGCCAGATGGTGCTAGGTACGGCAAAGCTGCAGCTTGCAACTGGCCAGCATCCTGCGGCGATGAAGGATGCCGTATGCTCGCCCGGTGGTGCCACCATCAAGGGCGTCGTTGCGCTCGAGGACGCCGGCATGCGCAGCGCCCTGGTCAAGGCAATCGACGCAACTCTCCAGTAAAACCGACCAAAAAAAAGACGGGTTTATTTTTGGCAGGTATTTTCTGCGGTTTTGTCCTTTTAGCGAAAAGCGCCCCGCAACTGGCTCAATTCCAGTTGCGGGGCGCTTGCGTTTGCCCAGATAAAACAGACCAAAATAAACCTGTCCCTTTTTGGCAGGTTAGTCCCAGAAGCTGTCTTCCTCATCCTCGGACTTGGGTCCGCGGTCGACGTACATCTTATGGGTACGCTTCTCCATTACAAAGGCAAGAATCGCAAATAACAGGATGCCGCCGGCGAAAAGGATGGCAAAACCGGTGCGGGTGCCAAACAAAAAGGAAAAAACTGCGTCCATTGGGTGCCTTCTTGCGTAGTTGAGTTGGGTCGTAAACGCTCATAAGTATATACTTGCCCATACATGTACAAGGTTGCAACCTAAATGGAATGTATATCGCCGGAGGATCTAATGCTTGATATCAAGTTTGTTCGCGAGAACCCCGATGCCATCGATGTCGCCATGGCTAACCGCCAGACGTCTTGGGATCGCGAGAAGTTCTTTGAGCTCGACGACGAGCGCCGTGCCGTCATCACCGAGGTCGAGGAGCTCCAGGCTACGCGCAATGCCGAGTCCAAGAAGATCGGCGCCCTGATGAAGGAGGGCAAGAAGGACGAGGCCGAGGCCGCCAAGGAGGCCGTGCGCGCCGTCAACGAGAAGATTGACGGCCTGGCCGAGCGCCGTACTGCTCTCGAGCAGGAGCAGTACGACTTCATGGCTCACCTGCCCAACATTCCTTGCGAGGCCACGCCGTACGGCAAGGACGAGGACGAGAACATTGAGCGCCGTCGTTGGGGCACCCCGCGCGAGTTCGACTTCGACTTTAAGCCGCACTGGGATCTGGGCACCGATCTGGACATCCTCGACTTCGAGCGTGGCAACAAGCTCTCCGGCAGCCGCTTTACCGTTCTCGGTGGCGCCGGCGCCCGCCTGGAGCGCGCCCTCATCAACTTCTTCCTCGATACGCACACCAGCCGTGGTTTTAAGGAGTGGTGGCCGCCCATCGTCGTCAAGCGTCAGACCATGTTTGGCACGGGTCAGCTGCCCAAGTTCGAGGACGACGCCTATCACGTCTCGGGCGACAACTTCCTGATCCCCACCGCCGAGGTTGTGCTTACCAACCTGCACGCCGGCGAGGTCCTCGATGCCGACACTCTGCCGCGTCGCTACACCGCCTTCACCCCCTGCTTCCGCGAGGAGGCCGGTTCCGCCGGTCGCGACACCCGCGGCATCATCCGTCAGCACGAGTTCGACAAGGTCGAGATGGTCAAGTTCGCTAAGCCGGAGGAGTCCGACGATGAGCTCGAGAGCATGACCGCCGAGGCCGAGTACCTGCTGCAGCAGCTGGGCCTTCCGTATCGCGTGATTAGCCTGTGCACCGGCGACTTGGGCTTCTCTGCCCGTCAGACCTACGACGTTGAGGTCTGGCTGCCGAGCTACAACGCCTACAAGGAGATTAGCTCCTGCTCCAACTGCGGTGACTTCCAGGCTCGCCGCGCCAACATCAAGTATCGCGACCCCGAGAACTTCAAGGGTTCGCGCTACCTGCACACGCTCAACGGTTCCGGCCTGCCGGCCGGCCGCACCATGGCTGCCATTCTGGAGAACTACCAGAACGCCGACGGCACCATCACGATCCCCGAGGTTCTGCGTCCTTACATGGGCGGTCTCGAGAAGATCGAGCCGGTCGCGTAACTTGGCTGCATAGGGGATATGCAAGGGCGCTCCTTCGGGGGCGCCCTATTTCGTGCGCAGGTCCATATCATGCCGTGCGGACAGCTCAATAGAAAACACACGAACAACTGTTCTGTATACAGCTATCTACCTGTTATGCTTTTGCTAAATAAGAGCGAGAGAAAGGGGACGCGATGGAGCTGTTTGATGATCGGGTGGTTTTGTTTGAGAGCGACGAGGGTGGGGAGTACCTGCTTGTAACGTGTGAGCCGTCTGGCATGGGTGGCCTGGTGGTTCGACAGACGAGTGAGGGTCCGTTGACACAATGGTGTTTTGAGGAGTCGCCGCATGTGGTCGAGACCTTTGTGACGCACGTGGGGCTTGTGGCGCTGGAGCACTTCTATGGAGTCGGGACTTCCAACCAGGTCGCGCGCATGCTGAGCATCTCGTTTGCCGATTATGATTGTGCCCAGCGGGTGAGATCGCTCCTGAGGGAACTTGATGCCAAGTTTGACGTGATCGAAAAGCCAATCGATCGTACGGGGAACGGCGGTATATGCGGAGCAGCATGACAAAACTGCGTTTCACAAAAAAGTTTGAGATTGAGCTTGACTCCAATAAGCTAAAGTGGTTTTATATGTCTTGCGCTGCGGCGTTACCTCAGCTGGATAGAGGGTCTGACTACGAATCAGAACGTCATAGGTTCGAATCCTATACGCCGCACCAATCGAACTTGAAGCCTCCGGCAACGGGGGCTTTTCTTTTACGCCGGCACCGCATGGATTCGAACCTCGGTCGAGGCGCGGGCGTCAAAAAAACGCGGAGCGTTTTCAGCCCGCGGGCGAGTCCGCCGGCAGGCGGGCGAAGCCGGTGCGGATCCGCGAAGCGGATGCGCGGAATCCTATACGCCGCACCAATTGAAATCGAAAGCCTCCGGCAACGGGGGCTTTTCTTTTACGCCGGCACCGCATGGATTCGAACC
>CATXXF010000004.1 GCA_958403395.1 uncultured Collinsella sp. | reverse complement strand
TATGTCTCAGGCCCGTCCCCTCCGCCGCACACTGGGAACGTGCCACGCACTTTACCTGCGTAAACAATGTGAGTGAAATATGAATCTCGATGGATACGCCCGCAGCCGTGTATACTAAACAGCTGTGTGAAACCAGGGGAGTATTCTGGCTGGACAAAATGCCTGCTTAATAGGGTTGTCAGGTAGTCCGGACGCTATACAAGGCTGGGGAGCACGTCGTGTAAGTAGTGGTCCTCTAGGGGCGTACGCTCGGTGGTGTACGCATTGTCCCAAGACCACGCGAGAGTTGGGATCATATCTTGATCAGCATGATTCTCGGCCGCAAGATTGGCATGACCCAGGTTTGGGACGAGGACGACAACGTCGTTCCCGTCACGGTCATCCAGGCTGGCCCCTGCGCTGTCTCGCAGGTTAAAACTCAGGCAACCGACGGCTATGACGCCGTCCAGATCGGTTTCGGCGACATCAAGGCCAAGAACGTGAACAAGCCCATGGCTGGTCACTTCGCCAAGGCTGGCGTCGAGCCTGTCCGCTTCCTTCGTGAGGTCCGCGTCGAGAACGGCGAGGAGCACAAGGTCGGCGAGGTCGTCACCGTCGCTGATTTCGCTGATGTCGAGAAGGTCGACGTCATCGGTACCTCCAAGGGTAAGGGCTTCCAGGGTCGCATCAAGCGCTGGGGTCAGCGCCGCGGTCCTATGACGCATGGTTCTCACTTCCAGCGTCACCCCGGTTCTATCGGTCAGTGCGCCTATCCTGCGCGCGTCCTCAAGGGCGTCAAGATGGCCGGTCACATGGGTAACGAGCGCGTTACCGTCAAGAACCTTTCCGTTGTCCGCATCGATGCCGAGCAGAACCTCATCTTGGTCAAGGGCGCTGTCCCGGGTGCCAAGAATGGTCTCGTCGCCATCCGTATGGCCTAAGGGCCCAGCCCATTTAGCCCAGCGTCATACCAAGGAGAACACTTAAATGGCAAAGTTTGAAGTAAAGAACAGCGAGGGCAAGAAGGTCGCCGAGGCCGAGCTCGCCGCTGAGGTGTACGGCATCGAGCCGAACATCCACGTTATGCACCACATCGTCAAGTGCCAGATGGCCTCTTGGCGTCAGGGCACCCAGTCTGCTAAGGGTCGCTCTGAGGTTTCCGGTGGCGGCAAGAAGCCTTGGCGTCAGAAGGGCACCGGCCGTGCCCGCCAGGGTTCCATCCGTGCTGCCCAGTGGCGTCACGGTGGCGTTGTCTTCGCCCCCAAGCCCCGTTCCTACGCTAAGCGTATGAACAACAAGGAGGTCAAGCTGGCTATGCGCTCCGCGCTGTCCGCCAAGCTGGCCGATGGCGAGCTCGTGCTCGTCGACGACTACGGCTTCGAGAAGCCTTCCACCAAGGCTGCCGTCGCCATGCTCAAGGCTCTCGGTCTTGAGGGCAAGCGTCTGACCATCATCGTTCGCGATGAGGACGTCAACGCCTACCTGTCGTTCCGCAACATTCCCAAGACGTTCATCATCACTGCCGACGAGGCCAACACCTACGATCTCGTCAACAACAACGCCGTGCTGATGCCCGCCGACATCGCCGCTCACTTCGGGGAGGTGCTTGCATAAATGACCGCCCACGAGATCATCATCCGTCCGATCGTGTCCGAGCGTTCCTTCTCCGGCATGGAGCAGAACAAGTACACGTTCGAGGTCGCCAAGGATGCTAACAAGTATCAGATCAAGGACGCTGTCGAGGAGATCTTCGGCGTCAAGGTCGTTCGCGTGAACACCCTGACGGTCAAGCCCAAGACCAAGCGCGTGCGCTATGTCGCCGGCAAGACCCGTTCTTGGAAGAAGGCCATCGTCACGCTGGCCGATGGCGACACCATCGAGGTCTTTGGCAACCAGGCCTAAGACTCGCTGCTGTTGAGTGAGCTCATGCCTCCCAACTAGGGGAGGCGAGAGCTCAAGGTTTTGGGCGTATAAAATGGACACGCCCGGAACCGTGTATACGTCCGGTGTCATCGCACCCGAGGCAGAACCTCGAATCCCTGTCTGCGATGGCTAACGGATTCCTATTGAAAGGGATTGTAATGGCTGTAAAGCACCTTAAGCCGACCTCCGCTGGTAGGCGTTGGCAGACGATCTCCGACTTCTCCGAGATCACCTGCACCAAGCCCGAGAAGTCTCTTCTCGAGCCCCTGCCCAAGAAGGCCGGTCGTAACAACAACGGCCGCATCACCACCCGCCACCAGGGCGGCGGCGTGAAGCGTCGTTACCGCGTGATCGACTTCAAGCGCAACAAGGACGGCGTGCCCGCCAAGGTTGCCACGATCGAGTACGATCCGAACCGTTCCGCTCGCATCGCTCTGCTGCACTACGCTGACGGTGAGAAGCGCTACATCCTGGCCCCCAAGGGCCTCGAGGTCGGTCAGACCATCATGTCCGGTTCTGACGCCGACATCAAGCCGGGCAACGCTCTGCCCCTCGCCGACATCCCCGTCGGTACGCTCATCCACGCCGTCGAGTTCCAGCCGGGCAAGGGCGCTGCTATTGCCCGTTCCGCCGGTAACTCCTGCCAGCTGATGGGTAAGGAGGGCAAGTACGCTATCGTCCGTATGCCTTCCTCCGAGATGCGCCGCATCCTCGTTACCTGCCGCGCCACCGTCGGTGAGGTCGGCAACGCCGATCACTCCAACATCGTCATCGGCAAGGCCGGCCGTAAGCGTCACATGAACGTGCGCCCGACCGTCCGCGGTACCGTCATGAACCCTGTCGACCACCCGCACGGCGGTGGCGAGGGCAAGAACCACACCTCTGGTCGTCCCTCTGTTACCCCCTGGGGTAAGCCGACGAAGGGCCTTCGTACGCGCAAGAAGAAGAAGGCCTCGAACCAGCACATCATTCGTCGCCGTAAGAAGTAATTTCGGATACCGAGTTTTAGGAGAAAGCACTTATGAGCAGAAGTCTCAAAAAGGGCCCGTTCGTGGAGACTCGCCTTCTCTCGCGTATCACCGCGATGAACGAGGCTGGCAAGAAGGACGTCGTGAAGACCTGGTCCCGCGCGTCCACCATCTTCCCCGAGATGGTTGGTCACACCATCGCCGTCCACGACGGCCGCAAGCATGTGCCCGTGTATGTTACCGAGTCCATGGTTGGTCACAAGCTCGGCGAGTTCGCGCCGACTCGTACGTTCCGTGGCCACAAGGCCAAATAGGGGGTTAACCGTAAATGGCAACTAAGTCTATTGAAACTGAGGCCACCGAGGTTCGCGCCGTCGCTAAGTACGTGCGTGTTTCCCCCAGCAAGGCCCGCCTGGTGGTCGATCTGATCCGCCGCAAGCCTGTCGCTCAGGCCTTCGACATCCTCCACTTCTGCGACCGCGCCGTCGCCGTGGATGTCGAGAAGGTTCTCCGTTCCGCCGTTGCGAACGCCGAGAACAACAACGGTCTGCGTGCCGACAACCTGGTTGTCGCCGCTGCCTATGTTGACGAGGGTCCGACGCTTAAGCGCATCCGTCCCCGCGCCAAGGGTTCCGCTTCTCGCATTCTGAAGCGTACTTCCCACATCACCGTCGTCGTTGCTCCTCGAAAGGAGGCGTAAAGCTGTATGGGTCAGAAAGTCTACCCCACCGGCTTCCGTCTTGGCATCACCGAGAACTGGCGCTCCCGCTGGTTCGCAGAGAAGGATTACGCTAAGACCCTCGGTAACGATCTCGAGATCCGCAAGTACCTCGAGAAGCGTCTTTCCCGCGCAGCTGTCTCCCGCGTCGAGATCGAGCGCGCTGGCGACAAGGTGAAGGTCATTATCCTCACCGCTCGCCCCGGCGTTGTCATCGGTAAGAAGGGTGCCGAGATCGATACCCTCCGCACCGAGCTCGAGAAGGTCGCTGGCGTCTCCAAGGGCCAGCTCTCCGTCGACGTTGTCGAGATCAAGCGCCCCGAGCTCGACGCCAACCTCGTTGCTCAGTCTATCGCCGAGCAGCTCGAGGGCCGCGTTGCCTTCCGTCGCGCTATGCGCAAGGCTGTCCAGTCCGCCCGCAAGGCCGGCGCTAAGGGCATCCGTATCCAGTGCTCCGGTCGTCTCGGCGGTGCCGAGATGGGCCGTCGTGAGTGGTACCGCGAGGGTCGCGTGCCTCTGCACACCCTCCGTGCCAAGATCGACTACGGCACGGCTGTCGCCAGCACCACAATGGGCGCTTGCGGCGTGAAGGTCTGGATCTACCTGGGCGAGAAGCTCCCGGGCCAGCCTGTTCCCAACCCTGCACTCGAGGGCTCTTCCCGTCCTCGTCGTCGTAACTCCGAGAGGAGGGGTCAGTAGTGCTTGCCCCTAAGCGTATTCTTCACCGCAAGGTGCAGCGTGGCTCCATGAAGGGCCAGGCCAAGGGTAATACCGAGCTGCATTTCGGCGAGTTTGGTATCCAGGCTCTCGAGGCCCATTGGATCACCAACCGTCAGATCGAGGCCGCTCGTATTGCCATGACCCGCTACATGAAGCGTGGCGGTCGTGTCTACATCACGATCTTCCCCGATAAGCCCATCACCAAGAAGCCTGCTGAGACTCGCATGGGTTCTGGTAAGGGTAACCCCGAGGAGTGGGTGGCCGTCGTCAAGCCCGGCCGCATCATGTTCGAGGTCAAGGGCGTGCCCGAGGAGGTCGCTCGCGAGGCTCTGCGTCTTGCACAGCACAAGCTTCCCATCAAGACCAAGATTGTTGCTGCCAAGAACGCTGAGCAGCGCATCGAGAAGGAGATGGCTGAGGAGGCCGCTCTCGAGGCCAAGTGGGCTGCTGAGGACGCCGCCGCCGCCAAGGAGGAGAACTAATGAAGCCCGCAGAGATTCGTGAGCTCTCGGACGCTCAGCTCGTTGAGAAGCTGAAGGAAATGCGCGCCGAGCTCTTTAACCTTCGTTTCCAGATGGCCACCAGCCAGCTGGACAACACCGCTCGCGTCAACACCGTGAAGAAGGACATCGCTCGCGTCCTCACGGAGCAGCGCGCCCGCGAGATCGCAGCGGAGAAGTCCGCTGTCGCCGAGTAGGACCTAAGGAGAGAACATGACTGATTCGCGTAACTCGCGTAAGGTCCGTACGGGTGTCGTTACCTCCGTCTCCGGTGCCAAGACCATTGTTGTCACCATCACCGAGCGCAAGCGTCACCCCAAGTACGGCAAGATGATGACCAGCTCCAAGAAGCTGCACGCTCACGACGAGGAGTGCACGGCTGGCGTGGGCGACACCGTCCGCGTTATGGAGACCCGTCCTATGTCCAAGATGAAGCGTTGGCGCCTCATCGAGGTCGTCGAGCGCGCTAAATAAGCAGTCGCTCTTACGACTTGTACGTTTCCGAAGATGTGCGTATGCCTGGCTTGCATACCACGGGCCGCATAAAGGCTGCGCACCTCTCTTCGGTTCTTAGTTCGGAGGAACATCTACCATGATTCAGATGCAAACCATGCTGAACGTCGCCGACAACTCCGGCGCTCGCAAGATTCGCTGCATCAAGGTGCTTGGCGGTTCCAAGCGTCGTTATGCAGGCATCGGCGATGTGTTCATCGGTGCTGTCCAGGAGGCTACCCCTGGCGCCAACGTCAAGAAGAAGGACGTTGTCCGTTGCGTCGTCGTTCGCACCGTTAAGGAGATCCGCCGCAAGGATGGCTCCTACATTCGCTTTGATGAGAACGCCTGCGTTGTCATCAACAACGATGGTTCGCCCGTCGGCACCCGTATCTTCGGGCCTGTCGCTCGCGAGCTTCGTGACAAGAAGTACATGAAGATCGTCTCGCTCGCTCCCGAGACCCTGTAGTTAGGGGAGATATATGTATATCAAGAAGGGCGATAAGGTCCAGGTTCTCTCTGGTAAGGATCGCGGCAAGCAGGGCGTTGTCCTGCGTGCTCTCCCCGCCGAGAACAAGGTCGTTGTCGAGGGCGTTTCGGTCGTCAAGAAGGCCGTCAAGCCCAACGCTGCCAACCAGCAGGGCGGCATCGTTTCGCAGGAGGCTTCTATCGACGCCTCTAACGTCAATCTCGTCTGCCCCGAGTGCGGTAAGGTTACCCGCGTCGGTCACGAGAAGGACGGCAAGAACAAGCTGCGCGTCTGCAAGAAGTGCGGCCACAAGTTCTAAGCTGCCCGCAACAACAAGTTGCCAGCAAAGGCCCGGATGCCACGGCACCCGGGTCTTTTTCTATCCCTACTCATTGGGGACAGACTTAAATGAGTGGCCGTTGAAATGCCGGCACCTGGGGGCGTTCATTTTCTGTCGGCAGCTGGGGACGACCATTCATTGGGGACAGACTTAAATGACCAGTCGTTGGGGGGACAGTCTCTATGTGCCGGCAGTTTGGGACGATCCTTTGATGTCTGATGCCCCCAGAGGGGTGAAGTAATACAGCTGGGTCTGTCTTTTAGGGCTTTGGTGTTCCGTCCCTTTATGTTTCACAAGGATCGTCGCATGCGCATTTACGCGCATAGCCTTGCGCGACAATGCGCATAGCCGCGCAAACATCTGCCAACTATGGCTAAATAATGACCGATAAGCAAATAAATACGCAAACACGAGCAGATACGCGCGCAATTGTGCGACTATAGGGTTGTTAGAAATGAAGGACTTCCGATGACTCAGGAGGCACATCATGGCAGATTCCAAACAGGCTCCGCTCGACGCCGAGGCAGCCGCAAAGGCGGCGTTTGCCTCGGTCCAGAATCAGCCGTTCCCAAACGACATTTTTACGGCTCCCGAGCTTCGCTGGGCAGTGATCGGGTGCGGTGTTATCGCCAACCAAATGGCCCAGTCCCTCGCGCTGGCCGGCCGCAAGCTCGCGGGTGTCGCCAACCGTACGCTTTCCAAAGCCCAGGCTTTTGCCGAGCAGTATGGCGTCGAGAAGGTGTACGAGACGGTCGAGGACCTCTACGCCGATCCGGACATCGACGCCGTCTATATCACCACGCCGCACAACACGCATATCACCTACCTGCGAGCCGCTCTGGCAGCTGGTAAGCACGTGCTCTGCGAGAAGGCCATTACCCTCAATTCCGCTGAGCTCGACGAGGCGCGTGCCATCGCCGACGAGCACAACGTCGTCCTTATGGACGCCACCACGGTGCTTCACATGCCGCTGTATCAGGAGCTGCGCCGCCGCATGGATGCGGGCGACTTTGGTCGCATGAACCTCGCCCAGCTCAACTTTGGCAGCTATAAGGAGTACGGGGACCTGACCAACCGGTTCTACAACCGTAGTCTCGCCGGCGGCGCCATGCTCGACATTGGCGTGTATGCCCTGTCTGTCATGCGCCTGTTTATGGCCAGTCAACCCGTGGAGGTCGTCTCTCTGGGCAACACCTGTGAGACCGGCGTTGACGTCGCGAGTGGCATTGTCTGCCGTAACGCCGAGCAGCAGCTGGGCGTGGTGAGCCTTACGCTCCACTCCAAGCAGCCCAAGCGTTCGGTTATCAGCTTCGACAAATGCTATATCGAGGTCAACGAGTATCCGCGCGCCGACCATGCGACCATCGTGTGGACTGCGGACGGTCGCCGTGAGGAGGTCCACGCTGGCACCGAGGCATACGCTCTGTGCTACGAGATGGCCGACCTGGAGAAGGCCGTTGCCGGCGATGATTCGAAGTGCGAGCTTCTGGGCTATGCTTCTGATGTTATGGAGCTGATGACCAAGCTTCGCGCCGATTGGGGAGTCGTGTACCCCGAGGAGGAGTAAGCGATGCTAGCGGAAGATAGGCTCAATGCGATTGTGTCGATGGTGCAGCAGGCTGGCTCGGTTACTGTGCCAGAGCTTGCCGATACCCTGGGCGTGACGGCGTCTACCATTCGGCGCGACCTGCAGGCGCTCGACCGCGCACACCGCATCGCCAAGGTCCACGGTGGGGCGACGAGTCTTGAGCGCGCGCACGTGACGCGCGACCTAACGATCAGCGAGCGCAGCGATCTCCATAACGACGACAAGGAGCGTATCTGCGCCCGTGCGGCGGCGCTTGTGGAGCCCGATAGCTTTGTGTATATCGATTCGGGCTCCACGACCCTCAAGCTCATCGAGCATCTTCCGCGCCTTGAGGGCGTCACCTATGTGGCTGATTCCGTGCTCCACGCTCAGCACCTCGCTTTGCGCGGCATGCGCACCGTTGTGCTGGGCGGCGAGCTCAAGCCAGAGACCGAGGCGCTCGTCGGACCCGATGCCTTGGCAACCCTGGACCGCTATAACTTCAACTGCGGCTTTTGGGGTTCCAATGGCATCGCCGCCGAGCAAGGTCTCACCACACCGGATATCGAGGAAGCGCAGGTCAAGCGTATCTCGATGCGCCATACGGCCAAGCGCTTCGTAATCTCGGACGCCAGCAAATTTGGCATGGTGGCGCCCGTCAAGTTCGCGGACTTCCGCGACGCAACGATTATTACCGCAGGCGAGGTCCCCGCCAAGTACCGGGCAATGGACAACGTCATCACGGTCTAACAGCAGGGGACGGGCTAAGGCCAAAGCCACCACAAAGGCGCCTGTCCCCATTGTGGTGGTTAGCAACGGAAACCGAGTAGTTTTCTCAATAGAAAAGCGGCAACGTCCATCACGGGCGTTGCCGCTTTCGTTGTCTACTGGTTTTGTCTAAGTCTGTAACAACTGGACCGTTAAAAGTGGGCTAGGTGTTACAGATTGAGATTTTTTCTTGAGAGGGATTCGAATGTCTCGATCTATAACAAATAGACCGGAAAATGGGTTCTAACTGTTACAGATCGAGACGTTTTGGGACCGCGGCTGAGCCATTGCGGCAAAACTACCACAAAGGTGCCTGTCCCCATTGTGGTGGTTTAGGGCTCCCAGGGGCAGGGGGCTTCGATATAGATATGCTCGCCGGTTACGGGATGCGTGAAGGACACGCTGTGGGCGTGGAGCATCAGGCCGCAGGGGCGCGGCGTTCCGTACAGGTCGTCGCCAACCAGGGGATGATGCTCGCTTGCCAGGTGCACACGGATTTGGTGCTTGCGGCCGGTGAGCAACTCGACATCGATATACGAGCGCGCGGGCAGGCCACGACGGCTCTTAAGACGTTTGAGCACCTTCACGCGAGTTTGAGACGGCTTGCCGCTGGCGCCGACGCGCATCTTTCGGCTGTCGTGACGGTCGCGGGCGATGGGCTTGTCGATGAACTTCTCGTTCCAGTCGATCTTGCCCTCGGCCAGCGCCAGATAGTGCTTTTCGAAGGCGTGGTCGATGACCATTTGGTCAAAGGCGGGCTGCGTCTGTTTGTCGAGCGAAAACAACACCACGCCGGTGGTGTTGCGGTCCAGGCGGTTGAGCGGCTGCATGTCGGTCGCGGCAAAGCCGTCACCCATCGCCAGCAGCAGGTCGCTGGCGTAGTCGGTGAGCGTGCGCTCGCCGGTGCCGTCGCCGTGGACGATCATGCCGGCGGGCTTGTCGATGGCCATGAGCCAGGCGTCGCAGTAAAGGACTTGAGGTTCTTCGTTCACGTGTAAGCCTTTCGGTTAGCTAATTCCCGCAAACATGCAGCCCGAGGTGGCGCCGCGCAGGCGGGCGGCGGGCTTGCGGCCGGCCTGTGCTGCTTCGACGGCACGACGGACGCGGGCGACGGCACGGCCCACCTCATCTGTCTCGAGCAGCGTTCCGTCTACCATGAGACGACGCACGCCGGCATCGAGCAGCTGAGGAACCTGCGGCGTGAGGTCGATGGGGTAGGCGTCGTACAGGCGAGAGCGGCCATGGATGTCGGTGCGTACGGGCATGACCTTGCCGTCGATATTCTTGAGTGACAGCTTGCGGGCGCGCAGGCGGCAGTTAGCGCAATCGTGGATGCAGCCATTGGCCACCTGCAGGATGCAGTGCTCACTCGTCATAACGCGCGGGCGGCCGAACACAGTGATGCCCAGGGCTGCGGGCGCGGCGGTGCCAAGCGAGACGATCTCGTCGAGCGTGATCTCGGGCGAGAGCCAAAACGCACCGGCTCCGCGCTCGGCAAGTGCCTCCATGCAGGGCGTGTTATGCACCGGCAGGCAAGAGCGAATCTCGGCCGTGGCGCCGGCATGAGCGGCTACGGCGAGCTCGGAGATATTGCCGACGGCGACGGTGGCTCCGGCATTGATCCAAGGATCGACGCGCTCGTGGTCGACGGCGCGGCAGACCTCGTCGAGTACGGGCACGATACCCTGCTCAAATGCATCGGCAGGGGAGAGTCCGACAGCCTCGAGCGCGTCGGTGGTCATATAGATGCGCGTTGCACCCTCCGCGCGGGCTGCCTCGGCGGCCTCGAGCGAGGTGACGGTGGCGCAGATCTGCGGCTCGTCGCGGTAGTGCTTGGGCATGGGGCGCGTACATTTGTCGAGCACCGGCAACTCGAGCGTTTTTGCGCGCTCCTCGTACGGTGCCAGAATGGCCTCTTCCAGCGCCTTACAAGCGGCGGCGCGCACCTTGTGCACGGCGGAGAAGCCCATGCCGCAGCCCTCATCGAGCGCCACATCAAAGCTCGCGGCCTCGAAGGGCGAGGAGCCCATGCGGCCCACATGCTCAACCAGGTCTGCCGCCTCGACGGCGCGGGTCTTGGCGGCCTCGACGGTGAAGCCCGTGGCGGTGGCGGTGAGCGCGGGGTTGTCACAGCAGGTGAGTGTGACAGTAAACGGCTCGCCCAGGCGCGCCACGACGGACACGTCAACAGCTCGGCGGCGCAGCACATCGCGCTTGAGCGCGGCGCCGGCGGCGTCAATGGCGCTCTGGCTTCGAATCACGCGCACGCGGCAGCCCTCGGGCATGCTACGGGGCACGCGGCACTCAATGATGTCACCGGCGGCGGCATCATCGGCGGCAATGGTGGTCAGGAACTGGTCAAACTCGTTATCGTGGCGAAGCTCCAGCAGGTCGCCTTTGCCCATGGGCTCAAACAGCTCAATGCGGGCGATGGCGGCGCGGCGACGGCGGTCGTCGGACTTGAGGCCGCGCACATCGCGGTTGGCCGGGCGGCTGCCCAGCACCGTGCCCACGATCTGGCCGCGGTTGTTGGAACGCTCATAGCTCATCATCTCGTCGCCCGAGGTGCCGTCCTGATAGGCGTGCGTAAAGTCGCGGTTGAAGCAGCGCTTGAGCTGGCGCTGGCGGGCGGCTTCCTCGTCCTTGGCAACGGCGGCTCCGGATAGCATGTCGTCAATTTCGTGACGATACACATCGACGATGGAGTACACGTAATCGGGAGCCTTCATGCGGCCCTCGAGCTTGAGCGATGCGGCGCCGGCGTCATACAGACGGCGAACAAGCTGCGATGTGTTGGTATCACGCGGGCATAGCGCACGCTCGCGGCCGGCGGGGGAGAGAGCGCGACCGTTTTCGTCGATCAGCTCGTAGGGCAGGCGGCAGGGCTGGGCGCACATGCCGCGGTTGGCCGAGCGGCCCGCCATGGCAAAGCTCGACAGCAGGCACAGACCCGAGTAGCAAAAGCAGATGGCACCGTGGCTAAAGACCTCCAGGTCAACGTCGGGCGCGGCGTCGTGGATGGCAGCAATCTCGTCGATGGAGAGCTCGCGCGAGAGGGTCACGCGGTCGGCGCCCTGCTCACGGCACCAAAGGGTTCCGCGGTCGTCGTGGATGTTCGCCTGGGTTGAGATGTGCGTCTCGATGCCGGGCATCGTGCGCTTGACCTCAAAGAACAGACCCCAGTCCTGGATGATGAAGGCGTCAGCGCCCAGCGTGGAGCAGCGATGGATGAGTTGCAGCGCATCGCCCATCTCGGACTGCTTGATGACGATGTTGACCGTGACGTAGACGCGCGACCCGGCTAGATGTGCGGCGCGGCAGGCTTGCTCAAAGGCCTCGTCGGTAAAGTTGGTTGCCTTGCGGCGGGCGTTGAAGCTGCCCATGCCGCAATAGATGGCGTCTGCCCCCGCGGCGAGTGCGGCGGCAAAAGGCTCGGGCCCTCCGGCGGGAGCCAAAAGCTCGGGTCTGCGGTTGGTGGTTCGACTGGCGGTTGCGGTCATATCCTGCCTTTCAAAATGCTCAGATACTCAAAAGTATAGTGGCGTCGCTGCGGTGGGCGACGCCCGCAGCCTAAGCAGGACAAAGTCTTCAGCAGCTTGGACTGGCTGCTCCACATGAGAACCGTTCAGCGGTTCGGGGAAACCGTTGGGCGATAAAATATTCTCGCAACGTGATAATAATCTTGCATCGCGCGGAAACCTTGAGTACTATCCCAATCAAGCGCGGTGTTCAGACCGAACTGTGCCTCCCGGTGTGAACACCGCGCTCACGCTCTCTCAATTGATCGTAAGGAGAAAAACATGAGCAAGACCGTCGTGTCTTCCGATAACGCACCCGCAGCCATCGGCCCGTATTCCCCCGGTATCCAGGCCGGCAACATGGTGTTCCTGTCCGGCCAGCTGGGCATCGATCCCGCAACTGGCAAGATGCCCGAGGGCGTCGAGGCCCAGGCCAAGCAGTCCCTCGCCAACGTCGAGGCCCTGCTGACCGCTGCCGGCGCCACCTTTGCCGATGTCGTCAAGACCACGGTCTACCTGGCCGACATCGCCGACTTCGCCGCCGTGAACGAGATCTACGCCTCCAAGTTCGAGGCCCCGTTCCCCGCGCGCAGCGCTTTCCAGGTTGCCGCCCTTCCGGCTGGCGGTCTGGTCGAGATCGAGGTCGTCGCCGCTCTCTAAGGCGTTGGCCACAACTAAACATGACATGCAAAAAGACCCTGCAGCGCGTGCGAGCTGCAGGGTCTTTTGTCAAGTGGCGGATCGCTTGTGGAGCCGCGCTCCATTTTGCTCGTTAGCCTTCCTTGCGAACTTTTTGCAGGTAGCGGTAGACGCTGGGCTCCGAGATGCCCAGCGCGGTGGCGGCGCAGGCCACGGCGCCCTTGAGCATGAACACCCCGTTGCCGTTGAGGTGGCGAATGACGTCCACGCGGTCGCTCTGACCAAGCGACGCTACATCCAGCCCGCGCGCGCTCAGCAACTCGGCAATGCTGCGGTCGATGAGCTCCTGTGTGGACTCCGAAAGGCTTTCGACCTCGATAGGGGCGGGCTCCGTGCGCGTCGGCGCCGCGTCGAAGCACGCCATGAGCTGCTGCGCCATGGCGTTGATGGAGCGTACGGTCGAGAGGTCGGTGTTGACGCAGAGCATACCGACGATCTCGTCATTCTCGCGGATAAAGTACGTCGCTGACTCCAACGTCTTGCCTCCGGCGCCGCGCCCCTCGTAGCCCGTAATAAACGGCAGGTCGCGATACTTGGCGTCGTGCATGATCTTGAGTGCCAGATCGGTGGCGGGACCGCCGACCTTGCGGCCGCTCACGATGCCGTTGCGAATATCGACGATGGCGTGGTCGGGATCCGAGAAATCGTGCAGCACGATTTCGCTGTTTTTGCCGAGTATCTGCTCCAGAAAATCGACCATCGGCAAAAAGCGACGTACGGTCTCGTTCACGGGCAACTCCTTTGGGTGAAATCGGAAATGTTCATAACAATTTTTTCTCATGGTAACACGCTGCCCATCATCTCGTATATCCGCAGGTACATTGCGTAATGCAGACGAACGGTAGGAATTTAGCGGTAAACGGTTGACCAAAAGAAATGTTAGATGTTATTTTGATCAGACACTTTCCTGACCTGCGGAAATACGTAATTTCAGCTGAAGAATAGTCTGATAACAAAAAATTATTATTGAGAATGAGAATCATCTTTAATACGATATGCAATGAAGGCACAACCTCAACCCCGCACTGCGTCACAATAGAGCGTTAGATGCGAAAACAACTACTTCGAGGATTGGTGGTCAAATGACCCAGGAGACGGTTACGAACGGCACTGAAGCCCTGTTCACTCGCGAAGGCATGCCTCCCGTTAAGGAAATGATCCCGTGTGCCCTTCAGCACGTACTGGCATCGTTTGCCGGCATCATTACCCCGGCGGTCATCATGGCCGGCGTTTACGGTTTTAATAGCCAGCAGAGTACCGACATCATCCAGGTCGCGCTCATTCTTTCGGCGATCGACACGGCCCTTCAGGCCTTCGCTCCCTTCCGTCGCATCGGCGGCGGCCTGCCCATCGTCATGGGCGTTTCGTTCGCGTTCCTGCCGGCCCTGCAGGCCATGGGCGCCTCGGGCTTTAGCTTTGGTGCGCTGCTGGGTGGCGAGATCGTCGGCGGCGCCGTCGCGGTCCTCTTTGGCCTGGCCTACAGCAAGATCAAGTGGCTGTTCCCGCCCGTCGTGACCGGTACGGTCATCTTCTCCATCGGCGTTTCGCTGTATCCCACGGCCGTCAAGTATATGGCCGGCGGTATGGGTACGCCGCTGTGGGGCACCCCGCAGGCCTGGTGCGTCGCTCTTATCACCTTCGCCGTGGTCTTTGCGCTCGCCAACTTTGGCAAGGGCACGCTCAAGCTGGGATCTGTGTTCTTTGGCATGATCGTCGGCATGATCGTCTCCATCCCCTTTGGTATGATCGACTTCTCCAGCGTCGCCACCGCTCAGGTCTTCGCCCTTCCCAAGCTCATGCCCTACGCGCTCGAGTTTGATCCCGAGGTCTGCATTACCCTCGCCGTCGTGTTCCCCATGGTTGCCATCCAGGTTATCGGTGACGTCTCCGCCGCCTGCCTGGGCTCCATCGACCGTATGCCCACCGAGCGCGAGCTCTCCGGCGCTATCGTGTCCCAGGGCCTCACCTCTATGGTCGGCGGTCTGCTGGGCGGTCTTCCCACCAGCGCCCTTGGCCAGAACGTGGGCATCATCTGCTCCAACAAGGTCGTCAACAAGTGGGTCTTTGTGATCATTGCGGCCGTCTTTGCCATCGCCGGTCTGTTCCCGCAGCTCTCTGCCGTCCTTTCCGCTATCCCGCAGCCCGTCATCGGCGGCGCGACCGTCGGCGTCTTTGGCACCATCACCATGAACGGCGTGCGCATGTTCACCCGCGAGGGCCTCACGCAGCGCACTACCACTATCGTCGGCACCTCCGTCGTCTTTGGCCTGGGTATCTGGATGGCCAGCGGTTGCCTTGCCGGCGAGGGTATGCCCGCCTGGGTGTCCACCGTCATCGGCTCCAATGCCGTAACCCCCACCGCCATCATGGCCATTGTCCTTAACCTGATCCTTCCGCAGACGCCGGTCGTGGCTCAGCACATCGATGCTGCCAAGGACGCTGCCGTGGATCTGGTCTTGCCCGAGAGCAAGAAGTAACCAATTCGGTGCTATTCGTCGGCGGACGCATCGCCTCGTCCGCCGACGCCATGCGGCGCCAAGCCGCACTTCAAAGGGTTTGTCCCTTTGGTGAAGCGTTGACGGGAGAGGGCCCGTTTCCGGTGTAGGCCGGCGCTTCGCACTCCGCCATGTCAGAGGTGTCAAACCCCGCCTCTGATGTTGAAGGGAGCATCCATGCTTCTGGTCGCTAACGGTTCCGTCTTTACCCGCAACGCTCAGACCCCGTTCATTCCAAACGGTGCGGTCGCCATTGACGGAGATACGATCGTCGAAGTGGGCCCCGAGCGCGAGCTCAAGGCCAAGTACCCGGATGCCGAGTACGTCGATGCCCAGGGCAACCTCATCATGCCTGGACTTATCAACTGCCACACCCACATCTACTCGGGTCTGGCCCGCGGCCTTGCCATTAAGGGCTGCAACCCCACCAACTTCCTGGAGAATCTCGAGCAGCAGTGGTGGAAGATCGACGACAATCTGACGCTCGACGGCACCAAGGCCAGCGCCTATGCCACGATTTTGGACTCTATCCGCGATGGCGTCACCACGATCTTCGATCACCATGCGAGCTTCTGCGAGATCCCGGGAAGCCTCTTTACCATTAAGGATGCAGCTCAGGAGCTGGGCATGCGTTCGTGCCTGTGCTACGAGGTCTCCGATCGCCGTGGCCAGGAAAAATGCGACCAGGCCATTGCCGAGAACGCCGAATTTGCCCAGTGGGCCGCCAAAGAGCGTCGCGATAACGACAACCACATGATCGCCGCCATGTTTGGCGGACATGCTACCTTTACGCTGTCGGACGAGACCATGGATAAGATGGCCGAGGCCAACAACGGCCTGACCGGCTTCCACATCCACGTGTGCGAGGGCATGAACGACGTGTGGGATTCCCGCCTCAACCGCGGTGGTATCAGCCCCGTCGAGCGCCTGCTGCAGCACAACCTGCTGGGTCCCGACACCATGCTCGGCCACTGCATCCACGTGACGCCTGCCGAGATGGATATCGTCAAGGAGTCCGGCACCTGGCTCGTCAACAACCCCGAATCCAATATGGGCAACGCCGTGGGCTGCGCCCCCGTGCTCGAGTTCTTCCGCCGCGGTATCCCCGTGTGCATGGGCACCGACGCCTACACCCACGATATGCTCGAGAGCCTTAAGGTCTTCCTGATCATTCAGCGCCACAACGCCGCCATGCCCAACGTGGGCTGGTGCGAGGCCATGACCATGCTGTTCGAGAACAACGCCAAGATGGCGAGCAAGTACTTCGATCGCAAGCTCGGTGTGCTCGAGGCCGGCGCTGCCGCCGACGTTATCGTTATGGACTACAAGCCCTTTACGCCGCTGAGCGAGGAGAACATCGACGGCCACATGCTCTTTGGCATGATGGGCAAAAACTGCCGCACCACCATCATCAACGGCCGCGTCCTGTACAAGGATCGCGAGTTCGTTGGCATTGATGAGGACAAGATCAACGCGTGGACCATGGCCGAGTCCAAGAAGCTCTGGAGCACGCTCAACGATCGCACCTACTAATTCACAAGTAGATTCACGCGCGTCGGATGTTTCGCCGCGTTCGACGCGCGTATAGGCGGCCTCCGCGGGGTCGCCGGCGCTGTGCTAGCGCTACACCGTATTTGCGCCCGCCGCGCGGTCTCGCCGGGCGTTACAGAGAGGAGCTCATTATGAGCGACATCATGAGGCCGATCCCGTTTTCGCAGCTGATGAACTGGATCATCGAGGAGCACAAGACCCAGGGCGCCGTCTTTGGCGTGCGCAAGATGGTCACGACCAACCAGGAGGGCGCGCTTCCCATTTTTGACGAGCGCATCGAGACTCCGTTTGGCCCGGCCGCCGGCCCCAACACGCAGCTGGCCCAGAACATCGTGGCATCCTACGTGGCCGGTTCCCGCTTCTTTGAGCTCAAGACCGTTCAGGTTATGGACGGCGAGGAGCTCTCCAAGTGTGTGAACAAGCCCTGCATCGTGGCGCAGGACGAGTGCTACAACTGCGAGTGGTCGACCGAGCTCGAGGTTCCGCAGGCCTTTGCCGAGTACGTGAAGGCATGGTTCGCCTGCCACCTGATCGCCCGCGAGTACGGTCTGGGTAGCCCGGACGGCTTTGTCTTCAACATGTCCGTGGGTTATGACCTCGAGGGCATCAAGAGCCCCAAGGTCGACGCCTACATCGAGGGCATGAAGGACGCCAGCGGCTCCGAGGTTTGGAACGAGTGCCGCACGTGGGCACTCGCTAACCTGGACAAGTTTGAGCATGTCGATGCCGCGTTTGTCGAGTCCATCCCGGCGCGCGTCTCCAACTCCATCACCGAGTCCACCCTGCACGGCTGCCCGCCGGCGGAGATCGAGCGCATCGCGACCTATCTGATTACCGAGAAGGGTCTCAACACCTACATCAAGTGCAACCCCACGCTGCTGGGCTATGAGTTTGCCCGCCAGCGCCTCAACGAGTTGGGCTTTGACTACATCGTCTTCGATGACACGCACTTCCGCGAGGACCTGCAGTGGGCCGATGCCGTGCCTATGTTCGAGCGCCTGATTGCCCTGTGCGCCGAGCGCGGCCTGGAGTTTGGCGTCAAGCTGACCAACACGTTCCCCGTCGACGTGACGAGGAACGAGCTGCCCTCCACCGAGATGTACATGTCGGGCCGTTCGCTGTTCTCGCTGACCATTGAGGCTGCCCGCCGCATTACCGAGCAGTTTGATGGCAAACTGCGCATAAGCTACTCCGGCGGTGCCACGGTCTACAACATCCGCGCCCTGTACGATGCCGGCATTTGGCCCGTCACCCTGGCGACCGACGTGCTCAAGCCTGGTGGCTACGAGCGCTTTAGCCAGATGGCCGGCGAGTTTACCGACCTGGATGGCAAGCCGTTCGCGGGCGTCTCGCTCGAGGCTGTGACTGCGATCCAGACCGACTCACTCACCAACCCGCTCTACAAGAAGCCGCTGCGTCCGCTGCCCGACCGCAAGGTCGCCGGCAAGAGCCCGCTTTCCGATTGCTTTACCACGCCGTGCCGCACGAGCTGCCCCATCCAGCAGGATATTCCCGCCTATCTGGCGGCTGTTGACGAGGGCCGCTACGAGGACGCGCTCAACATCATCATCGAGCGCAACGCTCTGCCGTTCATTACCGGCACCATCTGCCCGCATCCCTGCGGCCGTGCCTGCGAGCGTGCGTTCTACGAGCCCGAGGGCGCCCAGATTCGCGCCAGCAAGCTCAAGGCCGCCCGCGAGGCCATGACCGCCGTGCTGCCCAAGCTGCGTGCCCAGGCCATCGCAAACGACGGCGAGCGCAACGTTGCCGTTATCGGCGGCGGCCCGGCCGGCCTGGCGACGGCGTTCTTCCTGACGCGTGCCGGCGTGCCCGTCACCATCTTCGAGGCCCGCGACTCTCTCGGCGGCGTGGTCCGTCACGTGATTCCCGAGTTCCGTATCGCGAGCGACGATATCTCCCACGATGCCGAGCTCTGCCTAGCCTTTGGCGCCAAGGTGCAGCTCAACGCTCGCGTGGATTCCATCGACGAACTCAAAGCTCAAGGCTTTACTGATGTGGTCGTGGCCACCGGTGCCTGGATGCCCGGCTCTGCAGGCTTGGGCGAGGGCGCCGAGCTCGACGTGCTGGAGTTCCTCGAGGCCGCCAAGAAGGGCGAGGAACTCGATCTGGGCGAGGACGTTGTGGTCATTGGCGCCGGCAACACCGCCATGGACGCGGCCCGCGTGGCCAAGCGTCTGGCCGGCGTGAAGAACGTGCGCCTGGTGTATCGCCGCACCAAGAAGCAGATGCCCGCCGACGAGGAAGAGCTCGATCTTGCTCTTGCCGACGGTGTTGAGTTCTGCGAGCTGCTGGCCCCCAAGGCGCTCAACGGCGCCGTACTGACCTGCGACGTTATGGAGCTTGGCGAGCCGGATGCAAGCGGCCGTCGCAGCCCCGTCGCCACGGGCGAGACCGTCGAGCTTTCCGCCACCACGGTGATCTGCGCCGTGGGCGAGGGCATCGATGCCAGCCTGTACGATGCCGCGGGTGTCGAGCACGACCGTCGCGGCCGTCTTGCCGCCACCTCCACCGGCGTCGAGGGCGTTTGGGCTGCCGGTGACTGCCGTCGCGGTCCTGCCACCGTGGTCGAGGCCATCGCCGATGCCGCCGAGGTTGCCCGTGCCATCGCCGGCGTGGACTTTAGCAAGTACGCCGACTGCAACGAGCAGGCCGGCCGCGAGGACACCTGCTACGAGCGCAAGGGGTCGCTGTGCCGCGACAAGCGCAACTGCACCAAGACCCGCTGCCTGGGCTGCGGCTCGGTGTGCGAGGTCTGCTGCGACGTGTGCCCCAACCGCGCCAACGTGGAAATTAAGGTGCCGGGTCTCGCCAAGCATCAGGTCGTTCACGTCGACGGCATGTGCAACGAGTGCGGCAACTGCGCCGTGTTCTGCCCCTACCAGGAGGGTCGTCCCTACAAGGACAAGCTCACCCTGTTCTGGAGCGAGCAGGACATGGAGAACTCCGAGAACGAGGGCTTCCTGGCCGTGGACGAGGACCACTTTAAGGTTCGCGTCGCCGGCACGGTCCGCACCGTCTCGGTCGATGCCGTCAACACCGGTCTTCCCGAGGCCGTCCGCCTGACCATCAGGGCTGTGCGCGACAACTATTCGTACCTTCTTAAGAAATAGGCGAGTCTCTTATGGCCAAATCCATTCAACATAACGTGGCCTACGTTGCCTGCGGAAGTGGTTGTGCCTCCGCAGGCGGCGACGCCCGCTGCAGCGAAGGCTGCATTGGCTGTGGCGCCTGCGTCACGGCCTGCCCCCACGGCGCCATTGCGCTGGTCGATGGCATCGCCCGCGTAGATCGCTCCAAGTGCACGGGCTGTGGCCTGTGCGGCATGGCGTGCCCGCAGCGCGTGATTGCCTTCGTTCCCGGCTACCAGAATATCCTGGTGCGCTGCAACAACACCGATAAGGGCGCCATCGCCCGTAAGATTTGCGATACGAGCTGCATCGGTTGCGGCATGTGCGCCAAAAAGTGCCCTGCCGGCGCTATCCGCATCGAGGACAACTGCGCCCATATCGACGGTGCGGATTGCCTGTCGTGCGGCATGTGCGCCGTCGTCTGCCCGCATGGCGCCATCCACGACCGCACCGGCATCGCCGCCGGCGTGTAGAAGGGAATCACCATGGCACAGGAATTCACTTTTACCGTTAACGGCGTCGAGCGCACGACGACCCAAAACAAACCGCTGCTGCGCTACCTGCGCGACGACCTGCATATCCATTCCGCCAAGGACGGCTGCTCCGAAGGTGCTTGTGGCACCTGCACCATCCATGTGGACGGTGCAGCCGTCAAGGCGTGCGTGCTGACCACCGCTCTTGCCGCCGGTCGCAACATCGTGACCGTCGAGGGCCTGCCCGAGGACGTGCGCGAGGCCTTTGTGTACGCCTTTGGCGCTGTGGGCGCCGTGCAGTGCGGTTTTTGCATCCCTGGCATGGTCATGGCGGGTGCGGCGCTCATCGCCGAGGACCCCGAGCCCACTGAGGAGCAGATCAAGTACGCCATTCGCGGTAACGTCTGTCGCTGCACCGGCTACAAAAAGATTATCGAGGGCATCTCGCTGGCCGCTGCGGTGCTCCGCGGCGAAAAGCAGATCGACGAGGACCTGGAGCGCGGCGATGACTACGGCGTGGGCAAGCGCGCCTTTCGTATCGACGTGCGCAAGAAGGTGCTCGGCGAGGGCAAGTATCCCGACGACATCGACGAGCTCGATCAGCCGGGCCTGACCTATGCCAGCGCCGTGCGCTCCAAGTATCCGCGCGCCCGCGTGCTCTCCATCGACACCTCCAAGGCCGAGGCCCTGCCCGGCGTGGTGGGCATCCTGCGCGCCGAGGACGTGCCGGTCAACCAGGTCGGCCACCTTATCCAGGACTGGGACGTCATGATCGCTCAGGGCGATATCACCCGCTGCGTGGGCGATGCCATCGTGCTGGTGGTCGCCGAGGACGAGGCGACGCTCGAGAAGGCCAAGAAGCTCGTAAAGATCGACTACGAGCCGCTGGAGCCCGTGCGCAACATTGTCGAGGCCAGGGCCGCCGACGCCCCGCGCCTGCATGACAGCTTCTTTGCCTTTGGCAACACAGTGGAGCTCAAGGACAACGTGTGCCAGAGCCGCCATGTGACGCGCGGCGATGCCGCCAAGGCGCTGGCCGAAAGCGCGTTCACCGTGACGCAGCGCTTTACCACGCCCTTTACCGAGCATGCCTTCTTGGAGCCCGAGTGCGCCGTTGCCTTCCCGTACAAGAACGGCGTCAAGGTGCAGTCGACCGACCAGGGCGCCTACGACACGCGCAAAGAGTGCGCCCATATGTTTGGCTGGGACAACGAGCCCGAGCGCGTGGTCGTCGAGACTATGCTCGTGGGCGGCGGTTTTGGCGGCAAGGAGGACGTGTCCATCCAGCACCTGGCCGCGCTCGCCGCATATAAGTTCCAGCGTCCTGTGAAGTGCAAGCTCACGCGTGCCGAGTCGCTTGCTTTTCATCCCAAGCGTCATGCCATGGACGGCACCTTTACACTGGGCTGCGACGCCGAAGGCAACTTTACCGGCCTGGATTGCGAGATCAACTTTGATACCGGCGCCTACGCGTCGCTGTGCGGCCCGGTGCTCGAGCGCGCCTGCACGCATGCCGTCGGCCCCTACAAGTACCAGAACACCGACATTCGCGGCTTTGGCTACTACACCAACAACCCGCCCGCCGGCGCGTACCGCGGCTTTGGCGTTTGCCAGTCCGAGTTTGCGCTCGAGAGCCTGATCGACTTGCTGGCAGAGAAGGTCGGCCTGGATCCGTGGGAGATTCGTTACAGAAACGCCATCGAGCCGGGCGAGGTTTTGCCCAACGGCCAGATTGCCGACTGCTCCACGGCGCTTAAGGAGACACTGCTCGAGGTCAAGGATGCCTACTATGCGCATCCCGGCCACGCCGGCATTGCCTGCGCCATGAAGAACGCCGGCGTGGGCGTTGGTCTGCCCGATGCCGGTCGCTGCAAGATTCGCATCGAGAACGGCGTGGCCGTGGTCTATGCCGCCACGTCCGACATTGGCCAGGGCTGTAACACCGTCTTTTTGCAAGACGTTGCCGAGGCATGCGGCCTGCCGCTTCGCTGCATTGCCAATGGCGAGTGCTCCACCGAGAACGCTCCCGACTCCGGCACCACGTCTGGCTCGCGTCAGACGGTCGTGACCGGCGAGGCCGTGCGCGGCGCCGCCTTCCTGCTGCGCGATGCCATGCTTGGCATCGAGGCCGGCAAGCCTGCGCCCGCCGCTCCGGTGAGCGCGCATGGCGACGGCGTCAAGATCGAGTACGACGACGGCCACGCCTATCAGCTGCGCACGCAGGAGCTCGTCGCCAGCCAGGGCATGCATCCTCAGGATCCCGCGGCCGCTATCAAGGCGCTCGAGGGATGCGAGTTTGGCTACGTGTACCTGGAGCCGACCGACAAACTGGGCGCCGACGTTCCCAATCCCAAGAGCCACATCTGCTACGGCTTTGCCACGCATGTGGTCATTCTGGATGATGACGGCCGCGTGAGCGAGGTCTACGCCGCGCACGATTCCGGCAAGGTGGTCAACCCCATCTCCATCCAGGGTCAGATCGAAGGCGGTGTGCTCATGGGTATGGGTTACGCACTTACCGAGGACTGGCCGCTCAAGGACTGCGTGCCCCAGGCAAGGTACGGTACGCTCGGGCTGTTCCGTGCACCCGAGATTCCGGATATCCACGCTATCTACGTGGAGAAGGACGAGCTGTTGCCCGTGGCATACGGCGGCAAGGGCATCGGCGAGATCGCAACGATCCCCACGGCGCCCGCCGTGCAGAACGCCTACCGCGCGTTTGACGGCAAACTACGTCCAGATCTGCCCATGGTGGATACGCCCTACAGCCGCGCCCGTCGCCGCGGGTAGGGTAGGGTGCGGACAGCATTGCTGACGGGCTGTTCGCGCTCAACACCAACTGCATATGCTGCGCTTTTGGCCCCAGCTCCATCGCGAGTCGGGGCCTTTTGTTTGGAGCGCCTCCGCATACGGAAACTGCGTCCCAGAATTGGCGTTCAGAATGGGATGCGCTTTCCGGTAGAGCATCTGGCGGAAACTGTGTTCCGGATTCGACGCTCAGAATGGGATTCGTTTTCCGGATCGGTCCTCAACCGGAAGCTGTGTCCCGGAATCATGCCTCAGAATGGGATGCGTTTTCCGCTGGCCGGTCGTTTGGAAAGTGCATCCCAGTTTGAGCGTTTATTCCGGGATGCGGTTTCCGCTGAAGGACTCAACCGGAAAGCACGACCCGTTCCGAGGCCTGATTCCGGGACACGCTTTCCGCTAGGCCCGCCATCCGGAAAGTGCATCCCGTTTTGAGCGTCCAGCCTGGGACGCGCTTTCCGTTGGCGTGGCCGTTGGGAAAACGCGGCCCAGATAGGGGGATGCGATTCGGCGATGCGTGGCCTAGCAGCTCCTACAGCTCAATATCGTTGAGCCATGTCGGTAGCGCGGTCTGCCGGATGCCTGCCGTCTGCAGCTTTTTGGCGAGCACTCCTGCCGAGCGGACCTCGTTTATGGTAAAGCGCAGCAGAGGATGACCGTAGAGCGATAGGTGCGCCTCGCGCTGTCGTTCGGCAACGAGCGCCTCGGCGGTGGTGCGCCCGGCTAACATGGCCTGGTCGGTATATTTGACGAACCCGTCGAGTTCTCCCAACGTGAGCTCCCGCGCCTGGCGCTCCCAGGCAAAGTCCGTTCGCATAGTCTCGGTCGAATCGAAGGGGTCCGTCAGCTCGTATTGCAGTTGGTCGGGTGCGAAGCCGGTCTCGATCATGACGGCGCGGGCGACTGATTCTCCACCGCTCTCGGCGCGGGCGTCGGCATACCGAAGTGTCGTGAGGGCGGTGCGGATGGCCCGGTCGTTGCGAGTGCTCGCTCGTTGCTCGACGGCCGCCATCAGCTGCTCTTGCGTTAGACCAAGCTTTGAGATCGCCGAATCGGCAATGGGCATGCCGTCGGCAAAACCAGTTTGCAGCAGGCAATCCGTCACCGTTTGAATGGGCGGCGTTACCGATATGCCGGCTCTGTGTATTGCTCCGGCCGGCTCAATCTGATGCCGCTGGATTCGGACGCCTGGGCGAGCCGACGGCTTTGTCGAGCTGCAGACATGCACAACGTTCAGGTGTCGCCACGAGACCTCGAGCCCCAGCAGGCAAGCTGCCGAAAACGAGCAGAACGTCCAATCGGGGTGGATGATCGCAAGGGCGCGAATAATCTCGCAATGACGCTGCGCCCGGTTGAGCTCATCCCAGCGCATTTTGCGCGCAAACAACCCCGACATGGGCGAGACAACCGTGCCGCCGGTGCGCCGAAGGAGCGCTTTTCGGATCGCCGTGCTCGGGGGAATCAGACAGCGCCCCTCTTGTTCGGCTTGAGTGAGCAGCTGGTCGATGAGTTGGTCATTGTAATGGGTCATGAGCTACCGCCTCCTTTTGGGTAGCAAAAACGTATCAGCTGGAACTTGCCACTCAGCTGACCAAAAGCTGACCAAAATCTAACCATGCAGATAGATGGCCTGTTTTCGGCGACATTTTTACATCCGAATCGGTGGGCGGTAATCGGCGACCTTGAACGGTAGCGAGTTATGAAGACTGGGTAAGTTTCGAGACGTGTACTTTTTGAAAAAGAGCATTCTATCTGCTGTTTTGTGTCTCTGGATCGCATATTTGAAGGCATGTGATAAGGGCTGCAGGTCGTCGTCTGTGTCGGCGGAAACTATGTCCCGGAATTGACGTTCGGAATGGGACGCGCTTTCCGGAACGCCCCTCAACCGGAAACTGCGTCCCAGATTTCGGCCTCGGAGTGGGATGCCGTTTCCGGATCGGGCCTCAAGCGGAAACTGCGTCCCGGAATCGAGCCTCGGGGTGGGACACGCTTTCCGGATGGCATGTTTGGCGGAAACTACGGCCCAGTTTTTGGCTCCAGAACGGGATACATTTTCCGGAACGGTCCACGTGCGGTGGTGTACCGCCCCTTTTGCGTGCGCCGCTTGTCGAATTACGTTATAGCTATCTATATTATAGGAAGGTATAATATAGCTAGCTATAACGTAAAGGAAGGATGGCCCTATGTTTATCGGAAGAACAGTGGAAATGTCCGAGCTCAATCGACTGTATGGCACGGGCTCCTTTGAGATGCCTGTGATTTACGGCCGTCGTCGTGTGGGCAAAACGCGTCTTATCACAGAATTCATCCAAGACAAGAAGGCTATTTACTTTCAAGCTCGTCGTACCAATGCGGAGGCAAACCTGCACGGCTTTAGCCAGGCGATACTTGCAGGCTCGGTTGGTGCTGCAGGCGTGTCGTTTCGTAGTTTTGACGAAGCGTTCGATGCATTGGCCACCATGGCTCGCACGGAACGTTTGGTTGTCGTGATTGACGAGTATCCCTATCTCGCCCAATCGAATCCCGAGATCAGCTCGTTGCTGCAAGACAAGATCGATCACCTGTACAAAGAGACCAAGCTCATGCTTATCCTGTGCGGGTCGTCGCTTTCGTTTATGGAGGAACAGGTGTTGGGCTACGAGAGCCCACTATACGGTAGGCGTACGGCCCAGTTTAAGATCATGCCGCTCGATTTTACGACGACCCTCGGGTTGTGGCAGAGCATGGGTCGCGAAGACGCTGCAGTTTGCTATGGCATGACGGGTGGCATTCCTGCATATATCGAGAAAGTCGATCCTGCCGTACCGCTCAAGGACAACATCAAACGTCTTTTTCTTACTCCTACGGGCTATCTCTTTGAGGAGCCGAGTAACCTGCTATTGCAAGAGTGCCGCAATCCCGAGCAATATGATGCAATCGTGCAAGCAATTGCCCAGGGGCGCTCGAAGATCTCGGAGATTGCGAGCTCTACGGGAATCCCTGCGAGCAACGTAAAGAGCTATGTGGATAAGCTGGCGTCGCTTGGGATTGTCGAGCGCGAGCTGCCCCTAAACGAGACGAGCAATAAGCGAGCCGTGTATCTGCTGAGCGATCAGATGTTTAGGTTCTGGTACAAGTTTGTGCCGCAGAACATCGGGCTGATTCAAAACGATATGGCCGAGATGGCGTATGAGCGCATTGAGCCGCACGTATCGGATTACATGGGTACGGTCTTTGAGATTATATGCAGACAATACGTGTACGAACTCGCGCGCGCGGGCCAGCTCGATGTGGTTCCGGCGAGTGTCGGGCGCTGGTGGGGAACGGATAATCGCACGCATACGCAGGAAGAAATCGACTTGATTGTTGACGATGGCGAGGGCACTGCGCTGTTTGCGGAGTGCAAATGGCGCAATGAACCGGTGGGCGAGGATGTTCTGGAAAAGCTCGTGTACCGAAGCGAGCTCTTTAGGCGGCAACGAAAAAGCTATGCGCTTTTCTCAAAAAGTGGCTTTACGCAGGGATGTCGGGATGCCGCGGAGAGTAGGGGAGACGTCAAGCTGATTTCGTTTGCCGAGATGTGCGAGCGGAGATAACCAAGCACGCTCTGATGTGATGCTCGGAATGGGTCGCGCTAAGGATGCCAAGCGTAAAACCTTCAATGAAAATGGCGTAAAAACTACATCTGTCATGGCGTAAAAACTACATTGAAAGTAGCGTAAAATCAGCATTGAGAATGGCGTAATTTCGCATATCGCGTGATAGAGAGGGACGGCCGTCTATGGATGCACCGAAGAGATTGACCCAAAAGGGATATAGGCCCCGGCTCATAGAGGAGCGCCTCGACACCCTTATGCGGGCGTTTGGCTGTGTGGAGATCAACGGCCCCAAATGGTGCGGCAAGACCTGGACGGCGCTCTCTCGCTCGGCGAGCGTCTCCAGGCTCGATGAGCCTGCGCAGCGTGCGGCGGCAGAGGTCGACCCAAGCCTGGCGCTCATCGGCGATGCGCCACACCTGGTCGATGAATGGCAGGAGGTGCCCGAGGTTTGGGATGCCGCCCGGCGTTTCGTGGACGCGAACGGCAACGAACGGGGGACACTTTTGCTCACGGGCTCGACCGCGCTCAAAAGCGAGGAGCGCAGCCATGTTCGTCATTCCGGCACGGGTAGGATCGCCCGTCTGTCAATGCGCCCCATGGCCCTGTGTGAGTCGGGCGACGGCGAGCCGCTCGTGTCACTGGCAAGCCTCTTTAAGGGCGAGGATTTTGCCCCTCAGCGTCGCGAGAGCACGGTGGATGACGTCGCCCGCTGGTGCTGCAGGGGCGGTTGGCCTGCAAATCTTGGGCTTTCGGAAGATCTTGCGCGAGAGACGGCAAGCCAGTACGTGCACTCGGTGCTCGACGTCAACGTGCTGGACGAGGGCATGTCGCCCGAGCTTGCACACGGCCTTTTGCGAGCTCTTGCCATGAACGAGAGCCAGGCTGTCACGTACAAGACGCTCGTAAAGGACGCCTCGTACGGTGAGGCGGGCCCCGACGAGAGGACCATCGCTGCGTACTTGGACCTCTTCAACAGGCTCAAGCTGACCGAGGACCTGTGCGGATGGGAGCCGCCCATGCGCTCGAAGGCCCGCGTTCGCGTGCGCCCCAAGCGCTACTTCTGTGACCCGTCACTTGCGGCGGCGTTGCTGGGGGCTACCCCTGAGCGGCTGCTTGGCGATATGCAAACGCTGGGGATGCTCTTTGAGAATCTCGTCCTGCGCGACGTGCGCGTGTTCCTTTCCACCTACGGCGGTGTCGACAACAGTGTCCATTATTTCCGAGATGAGAAGGGCCTTGAGGTCGATCTGATCGTTGAGCACGACGGGCGCTGGGGAGCCATCGAGGTCAAGCTGAGTGATGCGAAAGCAGACGATGGAGCGAGAAATCTCAAGGCGCTGGAGAGGAAAGTGCTCTCCAATCCTGCCGCCCAGAATGCCGCGCCGGCGTTTTTGGCGGTCGTGGTTGGAAAGGGGAGCATTGCCTACACACGCGACGACGGCGTGGCGGTGATTCCCATGGCGGCACTTGGGGCGTAGTGGTTTTGCGGGCGTGCCGTGCTTCCTTTACCGAAAATCCATTTGGTAAACCAGATGCTCGCGGATAGAATAAAGTTGACGGCAGCCCAAGGGTGATAGCTGGGCAGCGCCGTTGCTTGGTCAAGAGGTCAGTGCCTTAATGGCAGCGACTTGTTATGCTTCGAATGCTGCTTGAGTGCCTCGGAAAGTTCGATAAGCGCCGTGAAGAGCGAGACCAAAGCAACCAAGAGCTCTACGAGCTCTGATGGGCCCGGGATGACCGCTGATTCAAGTCACCGGGCCTAAATCTTTTTCATGCATTTGAATAGAGCGGGCAACTCTCTTGGGGCCGTCTGCATGGCGTGTGCCTGGCGCATGGTATTGCGCCCAGCTTTCATGTCCGCGCGGCCACCTATCCTTACGGCAATGTAGCCGCCTATGTAGCAAGCGGCAGGCAACGGAGAAAGGCCCTAACCGTGTCAGTTGAAAAGACGCCGGGTATCTCGGCTATCGATACGACGAACTTTGCGCGCCAGATTGTGCTGGACTTTGAGTTTGCGCCGGTGCCAAAGCAGCGCCAGCGCCGTGGACTGCGCAATGAGATTATCGAGGTCGGCGCCGTCAAGCTCGATTACCACGGCAACGTTATGGGCGAGTTCTCGCAGTTTGTGCAGACGGAATTTACCGAAGGCGTTGCGTTTCCCGTCCGCGAGCTCACAGGTATATCGGCCGTGGACACCGCGATGGCCGACCCGCTCTACATGGTGATCAAAAGGCTCAGCGATTGGATCGGCCGCTACTCCGCCCAGATAGTTTGCTGGAGCGGGACGGACCGTCGACAGCTTATGACCGAGTGCCAGGCAAAGCAAATCGACCTTGCCGCATTTCCTACGGACTGGGCCGATCTGCAGGCGTTTTACACCTCGATCATGGACGTGGGCAGCCACGAGTGCGTCTCTTTGAATGACGCGGCGACGTGGTTTGGCATCGAGTTTGACGAGTCGACGGGTCACGCCCACAGTGCCCTAGCCGACGCGCGCGTGACCGCCAAGTTGCTCAAGCAGGTGATGGACGGGGACTATCGCGTGAGTCCGCGTGCTCAGGAGATCCGCCAGCGGTGGGGGATGGGCGAGCGAGCCCAGACACGCCTTTCCAGCAAGTGCCCCGAGCTGAGCGATCTGCTGCTGAAGCTGAAGGCGGAGGGGAGATAGGGGGCGTTAGCTGTCTGCGTGGCGCGTGCCTGTCGTGTATCGCTACTCTTCCTGCTGCTCGGCAGGCAGGATGTAGACGTTCTCGGCGTCCACGGCGATTTGCGTGGGGCGGTTGTAGAGGGTGTCGATCTCCATTATGCTCTGCCTGAACGGCGCGACGTCGGGCGTCTTTGCCTGGTGGAGCTTCTCGATGAGTTTCTCGGATTGCTCGTCGTTGAACCTGCCGATGTCCTCTCCTGCACCCTCAAGCGCCTCGTCTATGGGCGTGAACTCGCCGATGGGCGTCGCCGCGATGACGCGACCGAGCATCTTGCCAGCGGACGCGATGCCGCCCAGAAGTGCCACGTCGATAGTGTCGGCAGCGCTTGCCTCGAGTGCGTCGTAACACTCGGTGTAGAGCTCGCGGTACGCAAGCGAGTCCGCTTCGATTTTTGCGGCAGCGTCTGCGAGCTTTGCGGGCTCGAAGTTCTGGGTGAGCATGGGCTCGAGGAACAGCGAGAACGCGTGGATATAGGTGGCGAGCTGGTAGTCCTTGAGATAGTCGAGAACCTGGTCGAGACGCCTTTTCACGTCGTCTCGCACCTCGATGAACCCTTTCTTTTTCAGGTCCGCCTGCGCCTGCGAGCGGAAGAGTTCCATGTCACGCGTGGACGCGTGCTCGATGTCGAGCACCTTCATATGGGCGTTGGCCATGTAGGTGGCGTCGCCGCAGTTGAAGCTGTAACCGTTGAGGATATCTGCGAGCGTCTTGAGATCGCCACGCATGTTGGCCTTGTCGCGCTGACGCATGTACTCGAACATTTCGTCGACGGACTCCTGGATGGAGTCGAGCTTTTGGTTTATCTGCGCGATTGCGGCTGCCATGAACAACGACGTTGGATCGTAAGGCACCTGCGTGACGCTTGTGGCGATGTCGCCCTCGACTACGTGGAGGCGCGCCTGCCCGAAACCCTTGGCCGCATCGCGGTAGGACCCCATGAGGCCGCTGCCGTCCTTGAACGATTGAAGTATCGATGGGTCAAGCGGATTGCCAAACTTGTCGGTTGGCCGGAGCAGCATAGGCACACTCACCGTATTGGTGACGGTGCGGAATGTCGAGGGAAGTGAGGCGAGCGCTATGCCGAGCTGGGGGACTCGTTCGAGCGGGAGCTTGATGGCGCCGGAGACGTCCGCCCGCTCCTGAGTGAGCGCGAGGTGGATTTTGGTGGATGCGAGTTGTTTTGCCACGAGTTCCTCTCGGCCGTCATCCGCCGAGGGTTTGGTCTCGTTGTCTGCCATAGCGTGCTCCTTGCTTACGTTGATAGTCGTGGGCATTATCTCACCGTTGAGCGGCCTGCTGGGACGGGACGGACTAGTGGCGGTTCGAGGACGATTAGTGGACGAAGCACGTCAGCCTTGCTGGCTTTCCTACGGACTGGGCCGACCTGCGGGCGTTTTATACCTCGATCATGGACGTGGGCAGCCACGGGTGCGTCTCTTTGGGTGACGCGGCAACGTGGTTTGACATCGAGTTCGACGAGTCGACGTGCCACGCCCACAGTGCCCTAGCCGATGCCCGCGTGACCGCCAAACTACTCAAACAAGTGATGAACGGGGACTATCACGTGAGTCCGCACGCCCAGGAGATCCGCCAGCGATGGGGGATGGGCGAGTGCGTTCAAACACGCCTTTCCAGCAAGTGCCCTGAGCTGAGTGATCTGCTGCTGCAGCTGAAGTTGGAGGGGAGGTAAGGAGATGTGCTGAGAACGGTGGTCGAGTGTTGGATATACCTTGGCATCAAGGCCAATTTGATAGATCAACGCATGCAGATAGGCTGCCTACCGATAGTCCCAGGAATGACCTTCGATTCAAGTCGCCAGGTTTCAAGCTGTATATCATTTGGAACATCTGAACGGCTGGCTGGCTTGGAGGGTTCACGGCTGTAGCGTGCCGTGAGTGAGTTCGGCTCTCGCTTTAACTTGGGGCCTCGCTGATTTCTCATGCGTGACGTTTAGAATCTGATGCAAATTAAAGGCCGTATGCTCTTTTGCGGGACATGTTGTTGAACGACCGGCTTCATAAACCTGCAGCAGCTTCTCAGGGCAGATGAAAAGGGGCTAAAAACTGCTTATCTTGTTCGTGATATACGATGCTATTCTGCCAGGACTAACAACTTTCTCAAGGACGTTCCGGATCGCATTCGCGATTTGAGTTATCGACTGGACCTTGCAGACCTCGAGCGGGAGAGCTTGGATGAAACCCTCGGCAAAGTTTTGGGGCGGTAGCCACATTGCGGGCCCTTATTGTCTAACCTAGCTCGTCAAGCAGAGAGGGGTTTGCGTCTATATCCATGCCAAGGGCTTCTGCGACAGATTGCGCAACCGCAAAGGCCATCTTGGGAGGAACGGCGTTTCCAATTTGCCGATAGCGGGAGCATTGCGAACCATACCAAGGCATATCCCTCGGGAAGGTCTGTATGGTGGCGGCTTCCTGGACCGAGATGCGGCGAAGGCGAGGAGGAACGCTATCGGCTACTTTCCCGCCTTTCTGAAGCTCTTCGTGGTATTTCTCGACCCATTGGGTCGCTCCGGTTTCGAGCGTCTCTTGATCAACAATCGGCGTTCTGTTCCCGCCCATTGAGGCGGGAAGCGTCGGCGCGGGCTTGTCCATGTCCATCGGGCGGCCTTGGCCGTTGAACAGCATGCCTGCAAACGGCGACGGGCGGAGCACGGGGCTTTTTGCCGTAGTTACCTTCGCCTTGCAAGTCTGATCATTGCCCGGCTCGCCGAGAGGAGGCAGCCCGCGCAGGGCGTCGGCCACACCCACCCATTCCTTGACTGTCGGCTGCGGGTAGTTGTACTCGATGCAGGGGTCCTTGATCCCGACAAGGAACATGCGCTCTCTGGTCTGCGGGACGCCGTAATTGGCACTGTTCAGCACCTCAAGGTTGGTTTTGTAGCCAATCTCTTCCGCCTTCTTGCGGATGTCGGCAATAGTTCCAGCCCAGCGTTTGTTCTTGGCGAGTGCCTTGACGTTCTCCATCACGAACGCTTGGGGCTGGACCCTCTCGACCATGCCGAGGAAGTCGAAGACGTGACGCGAGCGGGGGTCGTTCGGGTCCATCTTCCCCGCGACCGAGAAGCCCTGACAGGGCGGTCCTCCAATGACTAGCTCCGCCGAACCCCTTCCGGGCAGTTCCTCAACTTCCCTAATATCTCCCGTGACTATCCTGTGGCTCAGTGTTTTGCCGGTCTTCTTCGAGATCGCGTCCATCGCGGCAGCGTAGGTTTTCATGGCGTCCGGGTTGATATCGTTTGCAAATACGGGGGTGAACCCGGCGGCGATGAAGCCGAGGTCGAGACCGCCCGCTCCCGAATAAAGGCTGACGAAACGCTTCATTAAAGCAATCCTCCTGAATAGTAGAGCTCATTCCAATATGGAATGAGCTCATGAGATGATATCATATACAAGCATGGGTTGCTGCCGGAAGGGGGCGTTTATGGAAGACTTCAATCTTTCTCTCGGGAGACTTATCGCTAAATGGCGGAGACGCTCCGGGATGTCACAGGCGGCGCTCGCTGAGGCAACGGGATGCCAGCAAGCGTCGATTTCGAAACTGGAAAGTGGCTCCAAGCGCATAACTGTCTCTGAGCTTTCTCAAGTGCTTTGTGCCTGCGGATTAACCTTCAGTGCGGTAAGCGACGATCTTGATGGCCTTATCGCTTATGAGCCTCAACCTTTATGGGAGCGTGTAAATGAGTAGCAGTGCAAACATTTCTGAAATATGCGAAGCGCTTCTGGCGGCGTCCCTGCCTATAGATCCGAACTCGATGGAAAGCGCCGCGATTCAGGTTGCGGACTATTACGAGAACGGCCCTGAGGAATCCAGGATTCCCGCCGAAGAGATCTCCGATCGCTTCGGCGAGATGTGGAGCTTTTGGCTTGAGAACTACGATAGTCCCTCAAAGGAATTGAAGGACGTCATTAGCGCCGCGGTTGGCGTCGACCATGGAATGGAAGAGCTCGCGAACGGCTACTTCAAGCTCGAAGAAAAACTCGAGGAGAAGCAGTTCATGGCAAGGAGTCATGCAATCGCTTTGATTGGCTGTGCTCCGCTCATTCGTACCCTTGTCGTGGAGCAACACCTCGGTCTCGATAGGATTAGAGGCATTCTTAACGTTCCTGCCGCAACTTTCGACGCCATCAATGCTGTAATCAGTTCTATCGGTATTGACCCGCCCTTCGGCTCTGAGAGGATAGCCGGAATACATGAAACTGACGTTTCAGACGTCGCCGCCCTGTTTGGTGATATCGAACCTGACGTCGCTGGAGAAACTTTCCGAGGCCTTCTCGGATCGTTCTCGAGATGCGATACGCTTGCCGACGATGTTATCGACTTGGGCCTCATTCCTTTTGAGCCGTACCAGTTTATGCTCTACTTTGAGTTGCTTACGCTTGAGATGGTTGACAGATTCCCCGGCAGGGCGATTTACGAATGCACGCCCCGTTCGAGCAATGTAAAGGCGCTTTGGAACTCCATGTATCATCCCACTCAGGAGAATCCATACCTCAACAACGCCAAGTCCGTCTATTCACTTGACGAAGCATGGGCCGAAACGAAACTCTCCCGGCAGACTGGGAACGGCTCGATTCTGCTTGCCGATGTCTTTAGCATTCTGGCAGAGTTGCCCTACACGACGAGAAGACGCGTTGCTCACATTATTCGTTGTTATTTGATTCTCATTGCCGATTCTCGTCAAACGAAGACGCCTTTGGAGCCGATCGGCGTCGATTCCATCAAGGCTTTTGTCAAGCGCGTGGGGATCTCAAACAGTTTAACCAAGGGCGTTCTCGATCAGAGGCTGGTAGATTTCCTTACCCGCTGCATTCATCCGGAAGAGGGCTGGTTCGCAAGGGGTCTCGGCTCTTCCGTGAACGAGACGAACGCTTCGGGGCGCAAATATGGCGATGTTGAATACTTGGACCTTTCAAATCGTGCACATATCGAGGCCTATGAGGCACACGGTGGCGGTCTGCGGGATGAGTACATTCAGGCGCACATTAACGCCCTGCATGAAACTGTGCGCTACCACGAGCACGAGGCGAAGTTGCGCAACGAACCCTACGACATGACCGTTAGAGTCACGTACGTTGCCCATGACGTTTCGAGACTGATTGACTTTCATGATGGATGCACAAAGGAAATCGAGGGCATTCCGTTCGAGTTTCGCTTTATGACGTACGTCGATTTGCTCAACGCTGCTGGCGGCATCGATGTCGTAATCGGAAATCTGGCGGATTTTAATGAGTTGATTCATCAGAGGATCTCTAGGCTTCCCGATGCGTATACGTTGAAGCGGCGCTATCAGGAGATTACTGGATTGGGATTATCCGAAAAGAATTAGTTGCTGGGGCCCGCGTTCCGAGCTGTGGTGGTTCGGAACGCGGGCCTCTCTGTGCTTCCATGTAGCATAAGCGCTCGGGTATCTGTGCTTATTTTGACGTGTTGGATCCATTGGAGATGGGTGCGATTTGTATTCAGCATCTCTTTACTGCTGCGCATCTAGCCGCGGCATCAATGAACTTCGCTAGCGCTTTCGGACTGTCAAAAGGCATACACAAGTGTCAGTCTTTTGACATCGCGTGGCCTGAGCGGCGGCGTGCAACGGCTGCACGCCGCCTGCGTCTGCCTACATCCCCGCAACCCCACGCGCGGCGCTCAACAGCTCGTACTCCCTCTGACTCCACTGGTGCAGCTCGGCCGCGCGTACGGCGTCGCGGCACAGATCCAGGAATACCTCGGCGCCCTTGCAGAAGCACTCGCGGGCAAAGATGCCCGACCCGCCCGCAACGCACGCGCCATCGGCAAACCGCTCCCAGCTAGACGGCTCACGCGAATCGTCTCCGGACAGTTTGATCTGCAACACATGCGGGTCTCCGGCAACGCAGAACTCTTTCTCGAGCCTTTGCACCGTGAAGCGCATCTGGTGGGAGAGGCTGCTCTTGACCATGGCCGAGGCGTAGCCGTTCTGCTTGTCCAGAAGATGCATTCGTTTTGGCTTGGCTGCCAGGTTGTGGAAGTTGCGCTCGCTGCGCACAGAGAAATTGTCCATACGGACTCCTTTCATCGATGTTGGCAGGGCCACCGTGCCTTTTGGCCGGTTGGCGTCGGGATCGTGGAGCCAACTCTCTACCCCGACTCTGGATAAAACGTGCCCGCTCCTTGCGGGCAAGAGGAAGTCTATCAACGTGTACGGACTCAACGTGTACGGACAGAAATCAAGCGCCATCCGCGAAATGACGCGCGGATGGCGTTGGTTTCCCAAGTGATTATTCGGCTTTCATCCGGAAAAGTGTCGAAATCAGCCGTGTAAAAGTACGGAAAAGTGTCGAAATAGGCACCTTAAAACTTCGGAAAAGTGTGGCTGGATGACAAAACAGCACTTAGAAGCCGGCGCTGGATGCGGGATCCTGCGGCCGCCTTCAGCTCCCGCTACTCATCGTCTCCGTCGTTGGGGTCGCCCTTGAGGGTGTTGATGTCCAGGTACTGGTTATCGTCCTCTTTTTGCTGGGTCTCCGACTCCGCTTGGGTGGGGCCGCGGAACAGCTGGAATCCCTCAAACGCAATGACGCCGAACAGGGCAATGACAATGGCGAGAAAGGCAATCTTGACTGCCTGCGGAAATTCCGAGAAACGCAGTGCCTTTTCCTCGGCGTAATAATCGGCGAAGCGTTCTTCGCCCGTGCTTTTGGTGTACGCCGGTGCGGACGCGGCCTCCGGGTCATATTCCGGTGCACGCGTGGCAGCGTACGGATCGTTGAGATAATCGCTCGGTGCGGTGCCATAATCCTCGGTCTCGATGCGACTGGTGCCAGCATAGCCATCGGAATAATCGGAATATGCCGCACCGCCCTCATAGTCCGCGGCGCTCGTGTTGGCGGCAAAAAGCGGATTAACTGGAACGTCGAGCGCCGGCATGCCGGTAGAGGTCTCATCCAGATCGGCTGCAGCCCAGGAATCGTAGGCAACCTGATGGGCAACGGGCTCATCGAGCCTTGCGACCGGAGGCTTGCGTGCCGCAGGAACAGGCAACTGCTGGGCGCTGTACATAACGGTGCTGTCGGCCGATTTGCCCTGCGTCGCTGCAGCGAGAAATGCCGCCGTCTCGGACGGGTCGCTTGCGGGGCGGGGAGCGGGCGTGGGCGCCGAAGTGGGTGCGGGCGTAGGCGCGGGCGTCGAAACAGGCGACTGCGCAGGAGTCGGCGCAGATGCGGGCTTAGGCGCAAGTGTGGGATCGGGGCTTGACGGGCGAGCCCCGCCGCCCATGAGTTCGTCGGCGGTCCACGGGCGATCATCCATCACGTCGTCAAGGCTTAGCGAAAACAGGTCGTCTTCACCCTCATCGAACATGCGGTGCACATGTCCACCAATTGCCGGAATCAATCCGCGACCGGAGCATGATGCCTTGCTCAACGCCATTCTGTTCCATCCTTTCGAAATACTAATGACATCGATTATATGGAACTTCCCAAGCGGCCCGGTCTTGGATTCGTGCTTTCCAGAACTCGCACCCAAAAGGGGAGGGGCAATCCAGGCGAGTGCCTACTTGTCGCCGGCCGCCGCCTTGGCCTCATTGAGGTAGCTATAGAAGCTGTACTTGGAGATGCCAAAGAACTCGCAGGCGCGCTCGCTCGACTTGGAAATGAGGAAGGCGCCGCGACGGTCGAGGTAGCCAATGGCACGAATGCGCTCGTCTTTGGTCATGAGCGCCGCGGGCTTGCCCACAAACTGCTCGCACTCGTGCAGCAGGTCCTCGAGCAGGTCGCCGATGTTCTTGGTGATGGGCTCGGGCTCGGTATAGCCCGTGCCGCCGGTGCCGGTAAAGGCGTCGAGCGAACGCTCAAAAGCCTTCATGAGCGTAATGTCAAAGTTGATGCCCAAAATGCCGACGGGCTTGCCCTCGTCGTTGCGGATAAAGATCGTCGACGATTTGAGCAGCTTACCGTCGGTGGTTTTAGTGAGGTATGGCTCGCGGTCGTGTACATCGGTGGCGCCCTCGTGCATGGACTCAAACACGATATGGCTGGGGCCGTCACCCAGTTTGCGCCCGCTGACGTGGCCGTTTTCGATCACTACGATGGAGTGGTCTACGTCCTCGGTCTCCAGATCGTGGACGACGACTTCGCAGTTGGGGCCAAATTGGAGCGCCAGGCCGTGTGCGAGGCGCTTGTAAAACTCAATCTGTGCGGGGGTCATGGGTACCTTCCTAAAAATTAGTTTGGGCTCACTGTGCCATAAACCACACCTGTTCGCAAATAACGAAAGCGTCGCTGCGTTGTGTGACCGTTCGGCGGCGAAAAAGTACCGATTACGGCAACAAACAATTCGTTAGGTATGCCAATCAAAAAGTGTGATAGAACATTACTAACAAACTTTTTGTTTGGCATCCACATAAAAGTTCAGCCGTGTGAATGGGATCGGGCTGAAACGCGTATGCGGGGGCCGGCAAGAGAGGACTTAAGGAGTTCACCGTATGGCCGATAAGATCCAGTGGGCGGGCAACACGATGCCCAAGAGCGATGACAAGCACTTGGGAATCATGAGTCTCGACCACGTGAAGAAGGCCCGTGCCTTCCACCAGTCGTTCCCTCAATATACCGTCACCCCGCTTGCCCGCCTGGACGGCCAGGCTGCGCGTCTGGGTCTGTCCAACCTGTGCGTTAAGGACGAGAGCTATCGCTTTGGCCTCAACGCCTTTAAGGTTCTGGGCGGCTCGTTTGCCATGGCCAACTACATTGCCGACGAGACCGGCAAGGACGTTGCCGACTGCACCTTCGATTACCTGACCTCCGATCAGCTTGCCAAAGACTTTGGCCAGGCTACCTTCTTTACCGCCACCGACGGCAACCATGGTCGCGGCGTGGCATGGGCTGCCAACAAGCTGGGCCAGAAGGCCGTCGTGCACATGCCCAAGGGTTCTACCAAGCCCCGCTTCGATAACATCGCCGCCGAGGGCGCCACGGTGACCATCGAAGAGGTCAACTACGACGAGTGCGTGCGCATGGCCGCCGCCGAGGCTGACGCCTGCGAGCGCGGCGTAATCGTTCAGGACACCGCCTGGGAGGGCTACGAGAAGATCCCGTCCTGGATCATGGAGGGTTACGGCACCATGGCTTCCGAGGCTGCCGAGCAGCTGCGCGAGATGGCCATCAACCGCCCGACGCACGTGTTTGTCCAGGCTGGCGTGGGTTCGCTCGCCGGCGCCGTGGTGGGCTACTTCACCAACCTGTATCCCGATAACCCGCCCACCTTCGTCGTGGTCGAGTGCGCGCCTGCCGCCTGCCTGTACAAGGGCGCTGCCGCCGGCGACGGCGATCCGCGCATCGTGGACGGTGACATGCCCTCCATCATGGCCGGTCTGTGCTGCGGCGAGCCCAACATCCTGGGCTGGGATATCCTGCGCAACCATGCCACCGCCTTCGTGTCCTGCCCCGACTGGGTCACCGCTCGCGGCATGCGCACCCTGGGCGCCCCCGAGAAGGGCGACCCGCGCGTCATCTCCGGCGAGTCCGGCGCGGTGACCACTGGCCTGGTCGAGACCCTCATGCTCGATCCCGAGTACGCCGAGCTCAAGGAGCTCATCGGCCTGGACAAGACGAGCTCCGTGCTCTGCTTCTCCACCGAGGGCGATACGGATCCCGACCAGTATCGCCGTATTGTTTGGGAAGGCGAATATCCCACTTGCTAATCGTTGGGGCGGATTAAATAGGTATCGCTCCGCCACCTCACAGGTAGATTCCTTCGTTTGAAAGGTTATGAACAATGGCTAAAGAACTCGATTTCGACGCTATCAAGGCTGCTGCTGAGTCCCACCGTGCTGATATGACGCGTTTTCTTCGCGCAATGATTGGCCATCCCTCTGAGTCCTGCGAGGAGGGTGAGGTTGTTGCCTGCATCAAGGCCGAGATGGAGAGCCTTGGCTATGACGAGGTCAAGGTCGACGGCCTGGGCAACGTCATGGGCTTTATGGGCGAGGGCGACAAGATTATCGCCATCGACTCCCACATCGACACCGTCGGCATCGGCAACATCGAGAACTGGGATGCCGATCCCTATGAGGGCTACGAGACCGATGAGATCATCTACGGCCGCGGCGGCTCCGACCAGGAGGGCGGCATGGCTTCTGCTACCTACGCTGCCAAGATGATGAAGGACATGGGCCTCATCCCCGAGGGCTACAAGATTATGGTTGTCGGCACCGTCCAGGAAGAGGACTGCGACGGCATGTGCTGGCAGTACATCTACAACAAGGACGGCATTAAGCCCGAGTTTGTCATTTCCACCGAGCCCACCGACGGCGGCATCTACCGCGGTCACCGCGGCCGCATGGAGATCCGCGTTGACGTTCACGGTACCTCCTGCCACGGCTCCGCTCCCGACCGCGGCGACAACGCCATCTACAAGATGGCCGACATCATCGCCGACGTCCGCGCCCTCAACAACAACGGCTGCGACGAGTCGACCGACATCAAGGGTCTCGTCAAGATGCTTGACCCCAAGTACAACCCCGAGCACTTTGAGGATGCCCGCTTCCTGGGCCGCGGCACCTGCACCGTCAGCCAGATTTTCTACACCAGCCCCAGCCGTTGCGCCGTGGCCGATTCCTGCGCCATCTCCATCGACCGTCGCATGACCGCTGGTGAGACCTGGGAGTCCTGCCTGGACGAGATCCGTAGCCTGCCGGCCGCCAAGAAGTACGGCGACGACGTGAAGGTCTCCATGTACATGTACGACCGTCCGTCCTGGACCGGCGAGGTCTACGAGACCGAGGCTTACTTCCCCACGTGGATCAACAAGGAGACCGCTCCGCACGTCAAGGCTCTCGTCGACGCCCACAAGGCCATGTTTGGTGACGAGCGCATCGGCTGCGAGCCCAGCATGGACAAGCGCACCGGTCGCCCGCTGTGCGACAAGTGGACCTTCTCCACGAACTGCGTTTCCATCCAGGGCCGCTACGGCATCCCCTGCGTGGGCTTTGGCCCGGGTGCCGAGTCTCAGGCTCACGCTCCCAACGAGGTCACCTACAAGGACGACCTGGTCACCGCTGCCGCCATGTACGTGGCTGCCCTGAACCTCTACGATCCGAGCCAGGCCGATGGCGACGCCACCGTGTTCCGCGCCGGTCTGACCAACAACAAGATCGATTAGTCCCATTCCTCGATTTTGTTGAGCCGGGGGCCGCTCGTGTCCCCGGCACCCCCTGTTGACTTGGGGCCCGCGGTCGTTATCTCCCATGCTTCCTCAACGGTGGCGGGTCCTCGTCATGGTGCTCTGCATGTTCTGGCCACACGCGCATGCCGGAGCACATCTACTCATTGCGATCGTTTCATCTTTAGAAAGGACATTTCCATGGACGCTAAGTTTACCGAGCTCGTCGAGCAGCTGAACGGCCTCGATTTTAAGGGTATGTACGGCAGCGACTTCCTGCACACTTGGGACAAGACCACCGATGAGCTCAAGGCTCTCTACATCGTCGCCGACGCCCTGCGCGAGCTGCGCGAGAACAACGTCTCGTCCAAGATCTTCGACTCGGGTCTGGCCGTCTCCCTGTTCCGCGACAACTCCACCCGTACGCGCTTCTCCTTCTCTAAGGCCGCCAACCTGCTCGGCCTTGAGCTGCAGGACCTGGACGAGAAGAAGTCCCAGATCGCTCACGGCGAGACCGTCCGCGAGACCGCTACCATGATCTCCTTCATGGCCGACGTCATCGGCATCCGCGATGACATGTACATCGGCAAGGGCGACGCCTACATGGCCGAGGTCTCCGAGTCTGTCCAGCAGGCTTACGAGGACGGCGTTCTGGATCACCGTCCCACGCTCATCTCCCTGCAGTCCGATTCCGACCATCCCACGCAGTCCTCTGCTGACATGCTCTACCTCATCAACGAGTTTGGCGGCCTCGAGAACCTCAAGGGCAAGAAGGTTGCCGTCACCTGGGCCTATTCGCCCTCTTACGGCAAGCCGCTGTCCTGCCCGCAGTCGCTGATCAGCCTGCTGCCCCGCTTTGGCATGGACGTCACCCTGGCTCACCCCGAGGGCTACGATCTCATGCCCGAGGTCGTCGAGCGCGCCAAGGGCTATGCCGCCGAGTCCGGCACCACCTTTAAGCAGGTCAGCACCATGGCCGAGGCCTTCGAGGGCGCCGACATCGTGATCCCCAAGAGCTGGGCTCCGTTTGCCGCCATGGAGAAGCGTACCAACCTGTACGCCGAGGGCGACGACGCCGGCATCGCTGCGCTCGAGAAGGAGCTGCTCGCTCAGAACGCTACGCATCAGGATTGGTGCTCCACGACCGAGCTCATGGAGAAGACTGCCAACGGCCAGGACACCATCTTTATGCATCCGCTGCCCGCCGATATTTCCGGTGTCTCCTGCGAGCACGGCGAGGTCAACGCCGACGTCTTCGACATGCACCGCGTGGGCATGTACAAGGAGGCCAGCTACAAGCCGTACGCCATCGCTGCCATGATGTTCCTGCAGAAGGTTGCCGATCCCGCCGCTACCCTCAAGGCCCTCGACGAGCGCAACACCGCCCGTTGGCTCCAGGCCTAAAGCCGGGTTGAGGTAAGCCATGTAAAGGGGGCGCTCTGCCAACCGGCGGGGTGCCCCTTTTTTGCATCGCGGGCGTGCGGGATAAGCGCTTTCGATGTGGATGCCCGCGGCGCGAGTTATGGGTACGATGGTTTCAGGGGGGGTATCACCATGAAACTTGGATGCGTCATTATGGCTTCGGGCGAGGGCAAGCGGTTTGGCTCTAACAAGATGCTTGCCGATATCTATGGCGAGCCGCTGATTGCCCGGACCATCGATTCGGTTCCCCGGGGCTTTGACGTCGTGGTTTCGACGCGTTGGCCCGAGGTCGCCCAGATTTGCGAGGACAAGCATTGCCCGTGCGTGCTGCACGATGGCGAGCTGCGCAGCGAAAGTGTCCGTGCGGGCCTTTCGTGGGGAGTCGAACGCGACTGGAAAGGATGCCTCTTTTTGCCGGGCGACCAGCCGCTCGTGAGTTCGGATTCTTTTGAGGCCATGGTTCGTGCATTTGACGAGCGTGGCCGCAAGCATCCGGTGCGTCTTGCGTGCAACGGTGAGCCTTCGAGCCCGGTGCTCTTTCCGGCGGAACTATTCGATGCGCTTATGTGTCTTGAGGGCAAGGACGGCGGCGGTTCGATCCTCAAGGACCGTACCGACGTGATGCTGGTCGAGGCGCGTGCCTACGAGCTGTGGGACGTCGATACCGCCAAGGGACAGCAACGCATAACGGAGCATATCGCCGCCTGCTCGTATTTTGATCGCGTGGCCAACTGCATCAATCAATAAGGAGCAATTATGATCATCATCAAAAACGGCGCGCTCGTGACGCCACAGGGGCTTCGCCACGCCGATCTTGCCATGGATGGCGATAAGATCGTGCGGATCGCCGCGGCGATTGAGCCTGCCGAGGGCGATACCGTCGAGGATGCCACGGGCTGCTGGGTGTTTCCCGGCTTTATCGACGGCCACACGCACATGCAGTGCTGGACCGGCATGGATTGGACGGCCGATAGCTTTGAGACCGGCACGTGCGCGGCTGCCTGCGGCGGTACGACGACCATCGTGGACTACGCGACGGCCGATCGCGGCGTGACCATGCCCGACGCCCTTGCCGAGTGGCATCGCCGTGCCGACGGAACCTGCACGGCCAACTACGCCTTTCATATGGCACTCGCCGAGTGGAATGAGCGCAACCGCGCCGATCTTTCGGCTATGCGCGAGGCGGGCGTATCGTCGTTTAAGACCTACTTTGCCTACGATCATTTGCGCCTGGACGATGCCGAGACGCTCGAGGTGCTCGAGGAGCTCAAGCGTATTGGCGGTATCCTGTGCGTGCATTGCGAGAACGGTACGCTGGTGAATGAGCTGCAGAAGCGCGTGTTTGAGCAGGGTATCCACGGGCCCGAGGGCCATGCGCTCAGCCGTCCGGATGTGTGCGAGGCCGAGGCAGTGAGCCGTCTGCTATACCTGGCGCACCTGGCCGGCGACGCACCGGTCAACGTGGTGCACCTTTCGACCAAGCTGGGGCTCGAGGCCATCCGTGCCGCCAAGGCGCGCGGGCAGAAGAATATCTATGTCGAGACCTGCCCTCAGTATCTGATGCTCGACGATACGTGCTATTTGGAGCAGGGCGAGGACGGCTTTGCGGGCGCCAAATATGTGATGAGCCCGCCGCTGCGCCATGCGGGTGACCGTGCGGCCCTGCGCGAGGCGCTTGTGGCCGGCGAGATCGATACTATCGCGACCGATCACTGCAGCTTTAACCTGCACGGGCAAAAGGACCGCGGGCGCGACGACTTCCGCGCGATTCCCAACGGCGGACCCGGTGTGGAGCATCGCCCCGTCGCGATCGCTACGAGCTTTGAGGGGCAGCTGGGTCCTGAGGATCTGTGCCGCTTGATGAGCGAGAATCCGGCGCGCGTCTTTGGCATGTATCCGCGCAAGGGATGTCTTGCCGAGGGCTCCGATGCCGACGTGTGCGTGTGGGATCCCAAGGCGCGCTGGACGATCAGCGCCGCGACGCAGCATCAGGCCGTGGACTACACGCCGCTCGAGGGCTTTGAGGCGCACAGCCGCGCCAAGGCTGTGTTTGTGAACGGCGTGCTGGCCGCGCGCGACGGCGAGCCCACCGGAGCCCAGCCCGGCCGCTACGTGCCCCGCTAGCAGCAAAGATGCCGTGTCCCCTCCGCAGTTGCGGTGAAATACGGACTGTTTGCGGCCGTCGGGCGGCCAAACAGTCCGTATTTCACCGCAACTGAGGAGATGGGGCCGGCTACTTGAGGCTGCTGGCGATGAGGGGGCGGCCGAGGGCTGCCTCGAAGCGGTCGGCCATCGTGGGGTCGCTGAGCGTGTCGACTTGGTTGAGCATGACGCGTGCGGTGCTGAGTTCCATCACCCGCATCTCGGCATTGAGCACCTGTGCGACGCGCTCGGGCGTGGCGATGTCGGTGAGCTCGCAGCCGCAACGCTCGCAAAAGAGCTCGGGGCGGTGGACGGCTTCGTGGATGGGCTTGCCGAGCCCTGAGGCGCCGACGATCCAGACGATGTTGGCCGTGCCAGAGGGAATCACCGGCTCCCAGGCGGCGTGGGCCTTGAGCGGGAGCCGCTTGCTGCCGTCCGCCTCGGCCAGGACGTAGTCAAAGCGCTGCGCCAGCTGGTCGAGCGGCTCGGCAGGGGAGGAGAGCTTGCCCGTCTGGGGGTCCAAGACGCCTGCCTGGCAGATGCTTCCCCGCACAAGCCCCGCGCAGGCCTCGCAGGTGCAGCCTGGAGCGTGTGGGGCACCTGGCTTCCAGGGCGCGGCGTCCAGGCGACGGCTCGACCCGTCCCATGGCACGCCGGCGACGGGGAGCATGCGCGTGGTGGTGCAGAGGAGCACGCGGCCGCCAGCGCGCATAAGCTCAAGGCCGAGCGTCTTTAGCAAGGTCGACTTGCCACCGCTGCCGATAATCGCGGTAATGCCCGGCTCGATCCTGAGCGCCGAGGCAAGATTGCCGCTAACCGTTTCCATCTGTTCACCGCCGTATAATACTGTGATAATAAATAATCATCAGAGTAGCGGTCGAACCGCTTTTGCTCTGCTCAAACCGTAGCACAGGGAGGTGCCCCGGGAATGCTCGTTTATGTTCGCGGCGCCGGCGATATCGCCACGGGCGTCGCCGCTCGCTTGGTGCGCGCCGGCGTGTCGGTCGTTATGGCCGATGTCGCGGTTCCCACGTGCATCCGTCGCACAGTCAGCTTTTGCGAGGCCATTCGCTTGGGCGAGGTCGAGGTCGAGGGCATTCGCGCCCGCTTGGCGCGGACGCCGGCTGAGGCGCTCGAGATTACCCAAGCGGGGGATGTCGCCGTGGTGGTGGACCCTCAGGCCAAGATGCTCGATGAGCTTAAACCCGCGGCTGTGGTCGACGCGATTCTGGCCAAGCGTAACTTGGGCACCACGCGCGACATGGCTCCTGCCGTCATCGCCGTGGGGCCGGGCTTTACCGCGCCGGTTGACTGCGACGCCGTGGTCGAGACCATGCGCGGGCATTTCCTGGGCCGTGTCATTACCCAAGGTTCACCCCAGCCCAACACGGGCGTGCCGGGCATTATCGCTGGCTATGGCAAAGAGCGTGTTATCCACAGCCCCGCCGCCGGCGTGTTTCGGTCCGACCGCGCAATCGGCGACATCGTGCGCGCCGGAGACGTGATTGGCTACGCGGGCGATACGCCCATGCGCACGCAGATCGATGGCTGTCTGCGCGGGCTTTTGGCGAACGGCGTGCAGGTGACCGAGGGCTTTAAATGCGCCGATGTCGATCCGCGCGGCGATGCCAGCTATATCAACTACATTTCGGACAAGGCGACGTCGGTCGGCGGCGGCGTGCTCGAGGCACTCGCTATGCTCACCGATATCTTTAGAGGATAGAAGGCGGCAATGGAAAAGCTCGATGTTGTGAATGCGGCGCTTGCCGCCCTGCGTGCTGGCGAGACGTGCGAGCTCGTGGTCGTGGCCGGCACGGCGGGGTCGTCGCCGCGCGGCGTGGGCGCCTGGATGGCCGTCTTTGCCGACGGCAGCCAGGCGGGCACTATCGGCGGCGGCAAGATTGAGCTCTTTGCGCTGGATGAGGCGCGCGAACTCCTGAGCGCGGGACAGTCGCGTCTGGTCCGCTACACCATGGGCGGCGAGAACTCCGATACCGGCATGATCTGCGGCGGAGCCATCTGCCTGTGCTATCTGCATCTGGATGCGACCCAGGCACCGTTGTTCCAGGAAATTGCCGACGTCTTGGTCTATCGGCGCATCGGCGACTTCGTCATCGACTTTGAGCCGTTTATCGCGAGCGCGCTCGAGGGCGATGTGGCCGAGTACCATGGCGAGGCATCGAGCCATACCATTGCGGGCTGCCCCGGGCTTTCACTTGTGGAGGAGGGGAGTAACGTCACCTACACCAACGCTGCCTCTGAGATTCCCGCGGCGCACATCGAGACGCTCTGCCCCGAGGGCCTGACCTATATCTTTGGCTGCGGCCACGTGGGCGCCGCGACGGCGCGGGTGCTCACGGCGGCGGGCTTTGCCGTCGTGGCGTGCGACGACCGCCCCGGCACGCTGACCCCCGATTGGGTGCCCGGTGTCTACGACCGTCGTCTGGTCGACTACAAGAGCCTGAGCAAGCAGTGCCCCATCGGCCCGCGCGACCTGGTGGTCGTCGCCACGGCGGGTCACAAGTCCGATATCGACGTGGTGATTCAGGCCATGCGCGCCAAGCCTGCCTACCTGGGCTGTCTGGGTTCGCGCCGCAAGACGGCCTTTGTGCGTGCCCGCCTGGAGCAGGAAGGCTTTACGCAGGACCAGATCGACGAGCTGCACCTTCCGATCGGCGTTGCCATCGAGGCCGAGGACCCCGAGGAGATCGCCATCTCCATCGCCGCCGAGATGATCCACCTGCGACGCACCAAACTCGTCCCCCGCAAGCGCTAATCGCATCCCCACCAATTAAGTTACGGTGAAATACGGATTGTTTAAGCCTGTTAGGCCGCCCAACAGTCCCTATTTCACCGCAACTGCTTTTTGGGATCAATTTGTGCGGGGGAGTTGTGGAGTTGTGCAGGCAGACGAGGTTTTTCTGGAAATACGCTCCCGATGCGCGTATAGTACCGATTGTTTTGTCGGCTCCTGCTGCGTCGAGTCCAAACCGCGAAATGCCATGAGCGGCGCGGATGCAGCCAGGAGGCACGAGGACAACCCATCGTGGCCACGCCCCGTGCTTAAAACCCCAAGAAGGAGTGAACAATGGCAGAAGAGAAGTATGTGCCGCGTCTGAAGACCAAGTACAACAACGAGGTCAAGCAGCAGCTTCAGGACAAGTTCCAGTACGAGAACGTCATGATGATCCCCAAGTTTGAGAAGATCGTCGTGAACATGGGTGTCGGCGAGGCCGCTACCGATTCCAAGGCCATCGACGGTGCCGTGCGCGACCTGCGCGCCATCACCGGCCAGCAGCCGATGATCACCCGTGCCCGCAAGTCCATCGCTACCTTCCGCCTGCGCGCTGGTATGCCGATCGGCTGCAAGGTTACCCTGCGTGGCGACCGTATGTGGGAGTTCTTCGATCGTCTGACCTCCGTCGCGATCCCTCGTATCCGCGACTTCCGCGGTATCTCCGCCAAGAGCTTCGACGGCCGTGGTAACTTCTCCATGGGCGTCACCGAGCAGCTCATCTTCCCCGAGATCGACTTCGACTCCGTCGATCACCAGCGTGGTATGGACATCACTTTCGTGACCACCGCCAACACCGATGAGGAGGCCAAGGCCCTTCTGGACGCCTTCGGTTTCCCGTTCAAGAAATAGGTTCACCTGCCCTATAAGCGCCGTTCCCACAAGGGGGCGGCGCTTGGGGCGAACAATACTCTATGTGAGGAGGATATAAGTGGCTAAGACATCGATGATCGTCAAGTGCAATCGCAAGCAGAAATTCTCTACTCGTGAGTACACGCGCTGCCAGCGCTGCGGCCGTCCGCACTCTGTGTACCGCAAGTTCGGCCTGTGCCGTGTCTGCTTCCGCGAGCTTGCACTCAAGGGCGAGCTTCCCGGCGTTAAGAAGGCCAGCTGGTAAGTCACTACCAGCGTTTCAAGCATCAGTTTGGAACAGGGAAAACGCGCTAAAAAGGCTTTGCCGTTAAGGGCGGCGAAGAACCAAGAGCACGTGTTCATCAAGAACGAAGGAGAATCTGTATGAACCTTACAGACCCGATCGCAGATATGCTTACGCGCATCCGTAACGCTAACTCTGTGAACAAGGCCACGGTCTCCATGCCGAGCAGCAAGAAGCTCGTCGAGATCGCTCGTGTTCTGCACGAGGAGGGCTACATCGAGGGCTACGATGTCGAGGACACCGTTCCCCAGAAGACTCTGCACATCACGCTTAAGTATGGTCCCAAGAAGGCTAAGGTCATCAACGGCATCCGCCGCATTTCCAAGCCGGGCCTGCGTAAGTACACCGGCGTTGCCGACATGCCCCGCGTCCGCGGTGGCCTTGGTACCGCCATTATTTCCACCAGCCATGGCGTCATGACCGACCGCGATGCTCGCAAGCACAACGTCGGCGGCGAGATCATCGCTTACGTCTGGTAATTCGCTCGGTAGGTAGAAGGAAAGGAGATCACCGTGTCTCGTATCGGTAATAAGCCTGTCCAGATTCCCGCCGGAGTCGAAGTGGCAGTCAACGGCAACAACGTTGTCGTCAAGGGCCCCAAGGGCCAGCTCGAGCTCGATGTCTTTGAGAAGCTCGCTATCAACGTCGAGGACAACGTCCTCACCGTTTCCCGTCCCGACGACGAGCGTGAGACCCGTGCCCGCCACGGCCTCACCCGCGCCCTCATCCACAACATGGTTGTTGGCGTTTCCGAGGGCTTCGAGAAGAAGCTCGAGCTCGCCGGCGTCGGTTACCGCGTGCAGCAGAAGGGCAAGAACCTCGAGTTCTCCCTGGGCTTCTCGCACCCCGTGATCGTCGAGGCTCCCGAGGGCATCACCTTCGAGGTTCCCGACAACACCCACGTGAACGTCAAGGGTATCAACAAGCAGCAGGTCGGTCAGATCGCCGCTGAGATCCGCGGCCATCGTCCTCCCGAGCCTTACAAGGGCAAGGGTATCCACTACGTTGGCGAGCACATCCGCCGCAAGCTGGGTAAGGCCGCCAAGTAGTCGTAACCGACTCACTCGCATAAGACCAGCACCCCGTCAGGTGCTGGCAAGATCAACCTTTTTAGGAGTTTACGTATGAACAAGCATAAGGCGAAGCTGGAAGGCCTCAAGCGTCGTCAGCGTCGTGTTCGCGGCAAGGTCTCGGGTACCTCCGAGCGTCCGCGTCTTCGCGTGACCCGTACTAACGCCAACATCTATGCCCAGATCATCGATGACAGCAAGGGCTCCAGCCTAACGCTCGTCTCTGCCTCGACCCTCGAGGCCGAGTTCAAGGGCACCCACACCTCGAACAAGGAGGCTGCGGAGAAGGTCGGTCAGCTCGTTGGCAAGCGCGCCGTCGAGGCCGGCATTACCAAGGTCGCCTTCGATCGCGGTGGCCGTATCTACCATGGCCGCGTCAAGGCCCTCGCCGACGGTGCTCGTGCCGCCGGTCTCGAGTTCTAGGAGGTATGTAGCACATGGCTCGTAATCAGAAGCAGCAGCGCGAGGCCTCCGAGTTCGAGGAGCGCGTCGTTTACATCAACCGCGTGTCGAAGACCGTCAAGGGTGGTCGTCGCATGAGCCTCGTCGCTCTCGTCGTCGTTGGCGACGGCAAGGGCAACGTCGGCGTTGGCATGGGCAAGTCCGCTGAGGTGCCCATGGCCATCTCCAAGGCATCTCTCGATGCCAAGAAGAACATGTTCCACGTGCCGGTGACCGAGCAGGGCACCATCCCGCACGAGGTTCTCGGCCACTTTGGTGCCGGCCGCATCATCATCAAGCCCGCTGTCGAGGGTACCGGCGTTATCGCCGGCGGCGCTGTGCGTCCCCTCTTTGAGCTTGCTGGCATCAAGAACGTCCTGTCCAAGTCCCTCGGTACCGACAACGGCCTCAACATCATCAAGGCTGCCGTCGAGGGCCTCAAGGAGCTCTCCAGCCCTGAGGACGTCGCGGCTCGCCGTGGCCTGACGGTCTCCGAGATGTTCGTCGGTAAGGAGAACTAAGCATGGCTGACACCATCAAGATCAAGCAGGTCCGCAGCACCAACGGTTGCAAGCAGGACCAGGTCCGTACTGTCCGTGCCCTCGGTCTCCACAGGATCCGCGAGGTTCGCGAGATTGCTGACAACGAGTCCGTCCGCGGCATGATCTTCAAGGTCAAGCACCTTGTCGAGATTGTAGAGGAGTAGCAAATGCAGCTTCACGATCTTACTCCCGCGCCCGGTTCCACCAAGAACCGCAAGCGCGTCGGCCGTGGCAATTCTTCGGGTCACGGCACCACTTCTGGCCGCGGTCAGAAGGGCCAGGGTTCCCGCTCTGGCGGCACCAAGGGTGCCGGCTTCGAGGGTGGCCAGACTCCGCTGGCTATGCGCCTGCCCAAGCTTCCGGGCTTCCGTAACCCCCGTCGTATCGAGTACACCGCTGTTAACGTTGAGCGTCTCGAGCGTAAGTTCGAGGACGGCGCTGTGATCGACGGTGCCGCTCTTAAGGCCGCTCGCATCACCAAGAGCGAGTTCGAGCCCGTCAAGGTGCTCGGCAATGGTGAGCTCACCAAGAAGTTCACGGTCAAGGTCGACAAGGTCAGCGCTTCTGCGCAGGCCAAGATCGAGGCCGCCGGCGGAAAGGTCGAGCTGCCGTGCTAAATGGTCTTAAGAATGCTTTCCGCATCAAAGAATTGCGCGAAAAGATTCTTTTTACCATAGCTATGCTCGTCGTGTACCGCATTGGTGCGCACGTTCCTGTGCCCGGCATTCCCTTCCAGGGGATGCTGGGCCTTTTCTCGACCGATAACAATTCGGTCGCCGCAGGTGCTATGGCCCTCCTGAATCTTTTCTCTGGCGGTGCGTTGAGCTATGTGTCGGTGTTTTCGCTGGGCATCATGCCTTACATCACCAGCTCGATCATCCTCCAGATGCTCCAGGCCGTCGTGCCTTCCCTGCATGAGCTTGCCCGCGAGGGCGAGGTCGGTCAGACCAAGATTACGCAGTATTCGCGTTACCTCACCCTGGCTCTGGCAATCCTCAACTCCGTGGGTTACCTCTTCCTCTTTAAGAGCTTCGGCATCAGCTTCAATGGCGCCGGCGCTCCCGAGATCATCTTCGACCTCATGATCGTCGGTACACTCACCGCGGGCGCCATGCTGATCATGTGGATTGGTGAGCTCATCACCCAGCGCGGTATCGGCAATGGCATGTCGCTGATCATCTTCGCGAACATCATGGCCGGTCTGCCGCAGGCTATCTTCTCCAGCACCGAGGGCAATGCCGGTGGCATCATCACCATGGTGATCATCTGCGCCATCATCCTGCTGGTTATCCCGCTGATTGTTTTCCTTGAGCGCGGCCAGCGCCGCATCCCGGTCTCCTACGCTAAGCGCGTCGTGGGCCGTCGCATGATGGGTGGCCAGACCACCTACCTGCCCATCAAGGTCAACACCGCGGGTGTCGTGCCGATCATCTTCGCTTCGGCGCTGCTGTACTTCCCGGCTCAGATTGCCGTGTTCTTCCCCGGCATCGGCTGGATTCAGGCAGTTGCCTCTGCGCTTTCGCGCGGCTGGCTCAACTGGGTGCTTAACGTTGTCCTCATCGTGTTCTTCGCGTACTTCTACACCTCCATGGTGTTCAACCCCGATGACACGGCCGACAACCTTAAGAAGCAGGGCGGCTTTATTCCGGGCGTGCGTCCGGGTAGGGCTACCGCGGCCTACATCAAGAACGCGCTCAACAAGATCACGCTTCCCAGCGCTGTCTTTTTGGCGCTCATCGCCATCGTGCCTTCGATCATCTTCTCCTTCACGGGTAACCAGCTGATTCAGGCATTTGGCGGCACGTCCATCCTCATCATGGTCGGCGTCGTGCTCGACACGGTCGATAAGCTCGAAGGCCAGATCAAGATGTATGATTACGATGGATTCTTTAAATAGGCTAGAGGAGGATTGCTCATGAACCTCGTATTGCTCGGAGCTCCGGGTGCCGGTAAGGGCACCGTCGCACAGGAGCTCGTCGCCGAGTTTGGCGTCGCCCACATTTCCACGGGCGACCTGCTGCGTGCTGCCGTCAAGGGTGGCACCGAGCTTGGTATTCAGGCTAAGAAGTACATGGACGCTGGCGAGCTCGTTCCCGACCAGCTCGTGATCGACCTTGTCAAGGAGCGCCTTGCCGCCGATGACGCCCAGCAGGGCTTCATCCTCGACGGCTTCCCGCGCAACACCGCCCAGGCTGTGACGCTCGATTCCGAGCTCTCCGCCATGGGTCGCGAGATCGACTGCGCCCTTCTGGTCGACGTGGCCCCCGAGGTCATCATCGACCGTCTGTCTTCGCGTCGCACCTGCCGCGCCTGCGGTTACACCGGCACCGCTGCCGATGCTACCTGCCCCAAGTGTGGTGGCGAGATGTATCAGCGCGACGACGACAAGCCCGAGACCATTAAGAACCGTCTCGACGTCTACGAGAAGTCCACGAGCCCGCTCGTCGACTACTATCGTGGCCAGGGTCTGCTCAAGTCGGTCAACGGTGACCAGGCTCGCGAGACCGTGTACGGGGATGTCAAAGAGGCTCTCGGTCTATGATCAAGATTAAGTCTGCAACGCAAATCGAGCAGATGAAGAAGGCAGGAGCGCTATCTAAGATGGCGCTCCGCCACGTTGGAGCCATGGTGCGCCCCGGCGTTTCGACTTTTGAGCTCGATCAGCTCGCGGAGCAGATTATCCGCATGCATGGCGGCACCCCGGCCTTTAAGGGTTACGGCGGGTTCCCGGGGACCATTTGCGCATCGATCAACGATGCCGTGGTCCACGGTATTCCCAACCCCGACATGATCCTGCGCGATGGCGATATCATCTCCATCGATACGGGAGCCGTTGTCGACGGTTGGGTCGGCGATAACGCTTGGACGTTTTTCGTCGGCACCCCCACGCCCGAAGCCAAGGCTTTGTGCGAGGTCACGCGTGATTGCCTTAAGGCTGCCATCGAGCAGGCTGTTCCCGGTAACCATATCGGGGACGTCGGTTATGCCGTTCAGTCCCTCGCCGAGTCTCACGGTTACGGCGTGCTTCGTGATTATGTGGGCCATGGCATTGGCCGCGTGATGCACGAGGACCCCAATGTTCCCAACTATGGAAAGAAGGGGAGGGGCGTTCGCCTCCAGGCCGGCATGGTCATTGCCATCGAGCCGATGGTTACGATGGGTTCCAACCATGTGAGCACGGGCTCCGACGGTTGGATTGTTACGACCAACGACCACCTGCCCGCCGCGCACTACGAGAACACCGTCGCCATTACCAATGACGGTCCGGTGATTCTCACCACGGATGCCCAAGGTGCTTGGTGTTCCTTGCAAGGCGGTGAAATGTAAAAGTCGCCGCCCCCTGATGCCCAACCTCGCCTTTCAATTTCGAAGGCATGACCCCAAGGTCTATGCCTTCTCATTTCAAGGCGATCTTGGGCATCAGGGAACGGCTTTGTTTTACATTTCAAATGTAACAAGTTCCACTTAGTTGTGGAGCCATTACGAAGTTATTACGATGCGTGCATACGTGTTGTAGAATACTCAATCGCTGTCGTTTTCTAGAGAAAGATGATTGCTTGTGAAGAAGGAAGACGCAATTGAGCTCGAGGGTACGGTAAAGGAACCGCTGCCCAATGCCATGTTTAAGGTCGAGCTCGAGAACGGTCATTCGGTTCTGTGCAACATTTCTGGCAAGATCCGAATGAATTACATCCGTATTCTCCCCGGTGACAGGGTTGTCGTGGAGCTTTCCCCGTACGACCTGACCCGCGGCCGCATCACCTATCGCTACAAATAGCGGCACGCATACACGCACTCCATTTCCGACTGCAGGCTTAGCTCAACCTACGGTCGGATTGTGTGTGAAGACCAGCCATAGTTTTAAACGCCTGCGGCTGGGCGAGTAGATAGTAGGGAAGTAGTTTGAGCGCTACCGAAAGGAAGAACGATGAAGGTACGTCCTTCGGTCAAGAAGATGTGCGATAAGTGCAAAATCATTAGGCGCCATGGCAAGGTCCTCGTCATTTGCGAGAACCCCCGTCATAAGCAGCGTCAGGGTTAAGAGAGGAGACTACGTTGGCCCGTATTAATGGTGTCGACCTCCCGCGTGAGAAGCGCGTTGAGATCGGTCTGACCTACATTTACGGCATCGGCCGCACCACTGCGACGAAGATTTGCGTCGAGTGCAACGTTAACGTGGATACGCGCGTTAAGGACCTCACCGAGGATGAGGTTAACGCCATCCGCGATTATATCGATAAGAACCAGATCATGGTTGAGGGCGACCTCCGCCGTGAGCGCAACCAGAACGTCAAGCGCCTTATGGACATCGGCTGCAACCGCGGCCTTCGTCACCGCAAGGGCCTCCCGGTCCGCGGCCAGCGCACCCACACTAACGCTCGTACCCGCAAGGGCCCGAAGCGTCAGATCGGTGCTAAGAAGAAGAAATAAGGAGCGCTAGATAGATGGCTACTGCTAAGAAAAACGTTCGCGCTGCCCGTCTGAAGCGCGCGGACCGTAAGAACATTTCCGTGGGCCAGGCTCACATTCGTTCTACGTTCAACAACACGATCGTTTCGATCACCGATCCCCAGGGCAACGTCATTTCCTGGAAGTCGGCTGGCCAGGTGGGCTTCAAGGGCTCCCGTAAGTCCACGCCGTTCGCTGCTCAGATGGCTGCCGAGGCTGCTGCCAAGCAGGCCATGGAGCACGGTATGAAGAAGGTTTCCGTCTTCGTCAAGGGCCCCGGCTCCGGTCGTGAGACCGCCATCCGCTCCCTCCAGGCTGCTGGCCTCGAGGTCTCGAGCATCCAGGACAAGACCCCCATTCCGCACAACGGCTGCCGCCCCAAGAAGCGTCGCCGCGTGTAACTGAAAGGATCGTATCAATATGGCAATCGACAGGACTCCTGTTCTTAAGCGCTGCCGTCAGCTCGGGATCGATCCCGCTGAGCTCGGTTACAGCAGCAAGAAGGAATCTATCCGTCAGCCCAAGCGCCGTCGCAAGGAATCTGAGTACGGCATGCAGCTGCGCGAGAAGCAGAAGGTCAAGTTCATCTATGGCGTTCTGGAGAAGCAGTTCCACGGCTACTTCAACAAGGCCCGTAAGATGAACGGCGTCACCGGTGAGAACCTCATGATCATTCTTGAGTCTCGCCTCGACAACGTTGTCTTCCGTCTTGGCTTCGCCCGCACCCGCAAAGAGGCTCGTCAGTCCGTCCGTCACGGTCACTTCACCGTGAACGGCAAGCGCGTGGACATCCCGTCCTACCGCGTCAAGGCCGGCGACGTCGTCGCTGTCGGCGAGAAGTTCCGTGACCTCCTCCCCATCAAGGAGGCCCTGATTTCCTCCGAGCGCTTTGAGGTCCCTGGCTGGCTCGAGGTCGATATCGAGAAGCTGTCTGGTAACGTGCTCGCTCTGCCGACGCGTGAGCAGATCAGCGGTGATATCAACGAGCAGCTCATCGTCGAGCTCTACTCTAAGTAGTCCATCCGGGCTGCTGAGGCTGGAGGTAATACATGTCAGAATTCATTAGGCCTCAGGTTCAGGTCGAAGAGATCAACGAGACGTCTGCTCGTGTCTCCGTCGAGCCGCTCGAGCGTGGCTACGGCGATACGCTGGGTAACTCCCTTCGTCGCGTTCTTCTGTCCTCGCTCGAGGGTGCCGCCGTCGAGGCTATTCAGATCGATGGTGCGCAGCACGAGTTCATGACCATCCCTAACATGGTCGAGGATGTCACCGACATCGTCCTGAATGTCAAGGGTTTTGTCTTCAGGGCTCTCGGCACGACAGACGAGGCGACCGCCACCATTTCGGTTGACGGCCCCTGCGAGGTCACCGGTGCGGACTTCTTTATTCCGTCCGAGTTTGAGCTGGTCAACCCCGAGCAGCACATCGCTACGCTCACCGAGGGTGGCCATCTCACCATGAGCATGCGCATCGGCTATGGCCGCGGCTATGTTTCTGGCGAGGCCAACAAGCGCGACAACGATCCCATCGGTGTGATCCACGTCGACTCGCTGTACTCGCCGGTTTCCCGTTGCGCCAAGCTCGTTGAGGCTTGCCGTGTCGGTCAGCACACCGACTACGACCGCCTTGTCCTCGAGATCGAGACCAACGGCTCCATCGCCCCGCGCGACGCCGTGGTCCAGGCTGCCAATATCATCAACCAGCATATGGCCGCCTTTATGAACCTTGCCGAGACCCCCGAGGTCGAGGAGGAGGCTTCGATCTTCGCTCCCGAGGTCACCAACGACAACGCCGAGCTGGACAAGCAGATCGAGGATCTGGACCTTTCCGTCCGTTCCTACAACTGCCTTAAGCGCGCCAGCATTCACTCGGTCCGTCAGCTCGTTGAGTTCTCGGAGAACGATCTGCTCAACATCCGTAACTTCGGTGTTAAGTCGATCGAGGAAGTGAAGGACAAGCTTGAGTCCATGGGCCTGAGCCTGAAGGCTTAATGCTTCGCATATTTGAGGAGAAACTAGACCATGCGTCACAACGTTAAGAAGGGCCTGAAGCTCGGCACCGATGCGAGCCACACCAAGGCCATGAAGAAGAGCCTTGCTAAGGCCCTCTTCGAGAACGACCGCATCAAGACCACCGAGACCCGCGCTAAGGCGCTGCGTTCGGTCGTCGATCCGATCATCACCTGGGCCAAGAAGGGCGACCTGCACTCTCGTCGTCTGGCTATCGCCAAGCTCGGCGATAAGCAGCTCGTTGCCGAGATCTTCGACAAGGCTGCCCAGGGTATGTGGCAGGACCGCAACGGCGGTTACACCCGCATCATGAAGCTCGGTAACCGTAAGGGCGACAATGCTCCCATCGTTATCATGGAGCTCGTCACCGAGCCTTGCACGCCTAAGGCCAAGAAGGCTGCTCCGGCCCCCAAGAAGGCCGCTGCTCCCAAGGAGGCTCCTGCTGAGGAGACCGCTGAGTAGACAATCCGTCTGCATAGGCTATATTCGAGGGGTACGTTCGCGTACCCCTCTTTTTTTGTCGAAATGCCATTGCCTGTTTGTTGGGAGCGCCCATGACCGCGCCGTCTGATTTCAATTCGATTCCTGAGCTCGATGCCACGCTCGTTTTCCGCGTGGCCTACGATGGCTCGTCCTATAGCGGCTTTGCCGAGCAGCCTGGCCAGACGACGGTTGCGGGCGAGCTGCGCCGCGCTATCGAGACGCTCCTGCGCCGTCCGATCGACCTGACGTGCGCAGGGCGCACCGATGCCGGCGTGCATGCGGTGGCGCAGTACATTAGTGTGCCCGTAACGGACGCTGAGCTCGCTTGTACGCGCCGTAGGTGGCTGAGGGCCATGGATGCCCTGCTGCCCAAAGATATCGCCATAAACGAGGTCTACAGGGCCCGTAAAGGCTTTTCTGCACGTTTTGACGCGCGTTCCCGTACGTATACGTACCGTATTGCCGATCGCGACGCGCGCCCTGTGCTTTCGCGCGGTGCGGTGTGGTGGCATCGCTATCCCTTGGACGTCGAGGCCATGTCTGCGGCCTGTCCCGCGCTGCTGGGCGAGCAGGACTTCAAGAGCTTTTGCAAGGTGGCGTCTGCCGTGGGCAAGCCCACGCACCGCTGCGTGATGCGTGCCGAGTTTGGCCATGAGGTTGCGTTTGGCGAGGACATCCTGACGTTTACCATCGAGGGCAATGCGTTTCTGCATTCGATGGTCCGCACGATCGTGGGCACGCTTGTCGAGATTGGCATGCATCGCCGTGAACCCGAGTGGATGCGCGAGGTCATCGATGCTTGCGACCGTACCGCTGCGGGCCCCACGGCTCCTGCCTGCGGCCTTACGTTTATGGGCGTGGATTACGATCCCGCCGAGCTTGTCGTGCTCGACTAGGGGAGGGCTCGACGCGTCGTGCGTCGGCACCCGTCATCTGTGGGCTGCGCGTGTGCAACATCTGTTCTTGGCGTGCAATACAACCGGTGTCTCATTGCTTTTATTGCCGGGGTGTACCATGAACCACGGTTTGATTCATTGCTGTCGAGAGGACGGATAACTTGGTTCGACGTGGCTCGCATCCGCGACTTTCGGTGATCCTTGTGGTAGAAGGTTCGCCCAGCTATGCGATGCGTGCGCTCGAGAGTATCCAGAACCAAGACCTCTACGATTTGCAGATTGTCGTTGTCTGCCGCGATGCTGCGCCCGGTGTGCGCCATTCGCTTCAAGTTGCTGCCGACAGGGACATTCATATTGATTTGATTGACGTCGAGGACGCGAAGCGCGGTGCTTGTCTTCGTGCCGGTTTTGCTGCCTCGCGCGGCTCTCAAATCATCGCTATGAACGCCGATGAGTGGTTTGCTCCGCAGTCCCTTCCCAAGATGGTCGATATCGCGTGCGATACTGCGGCAGACATAGTGTTTCCCACGGTGTCGCTCGACCGCTATGATGCACATCGAGAGCGCCATTCGCGCGTCTTGGATGCTACTCATATTTCCATTGATAGCAAATCTTCGATGGTGACCGGGCTGCCCCAGTTGATTTTAGGCGGCTTGGTCGCTCAAGTCTCTGGCGTGATGTATGGCCGTCCGCTGTTTGAGGCATGCCTGTCGCACGGCAAGGCGTACCGTACGGTTGAGTTTATGGCATATGCGCTCTCGCAGGCACGATGCGTGTCCGGCTGCGGCGACTCTTGTTTCCACGCGGCGGCACCTAAGCTTACAGATGCCTTTGATTCCACCATGTATGCTAAGGTATCCGATGACACCCGAGCGCTCGACGAGCTTGCGGACTCACTCTCGGAGGCAGATAGCGGTGGTCGGCTCAAGCTGGCAAGCCAAAAGTTCTACTTTGCCGGACTGGTCGCCTGCATCGAGAATTTGTGCCTGAGCCCGCATGGGTTGTCGTCAATCGAGCGTTCCGCCCGCATGCGTGATATGCTCGATGCGCCTCGAACCCGTCAGATGGTCGCCGCGCTCAAGGACAACCATCGGGGACTCGGTCTGTTGTTTGGGCCGATTGCCAGCGCCAAGCCCGCGCGCTGCGTGATGTGTACGCATCTGGCAGCTTTTCTTAACCGGACGGGCGCAAAAACCGCCTAAACGGCTCATTTCGAAACAAACTTGCATAGAATTGTTTCGAAATGCGTTCTTATACACAAAAGCCTTCAAATAGCGTTAAACTATTCAGTCACTGATTGATTGTCTCCGCCATCTTTTGGAGTGAGGGTTTGTATGGCTAAAAAACGCAATGGGCGCCAGGATGCCATTAGAGATATTGTGCGCAATAAGGACGTCCGCACGCAGCGCGTGCTGGTCGATGAGCTCCGTGCTATGGGTTTTGATTGCACGCAGGCGACTGTCTCTCGTGATATTGCCGACATGGGGCTGCGTAAGCTCCCTGAGGGTATCTATGTTCTGGCAGAGGATCTGCACCTGCAGCGTATGGTTTCCGAGCTCGTTACGGGCGTTCTACGTACCGATAATCTGGTCATGATCAAGGCTCAGCCTGGCACGGCTTCCGGCATCGCCGCCGCCGTTGATGCGGCAGAGTTGCCCGATGTGCTTGGCTCGCTTGCCGGCAACGATACGATTTTGGTTATTGCCCAGACGGCCGAGGACGGCGAGCGTCTTGAGGCGCTGATCAATAAGCTGAGCAATTCTCGCAAGTAGGCGTGCGGGTCGTGCGCTGCACTGTGTGCGTGACATGGTGGCTTGTAAGGGGGTATCGACGTTGGTCGGTACCCCCTATATTGTTTGCCGATATAAAGACCGTCCACCAGGTCGCTTTAAACTAAAAGGCCCCCGAGCACTTTAATAAGCTGCTCGGGGGCCTTGTTGCTAATGGCCGGATGAATTTCTAGCCAACAGTATCGTCAGGCGTGGGCGAGGGGTCGGGAGTGGGCGTAGGCGTGGGCGTAGGCGTGCCGCCATCGCCGCCGGTCGAACCACCAGTGGAGCCGCCCGTCGAGCCACCGGTCGTTCCGGTGCCGCCGGTGGTGTCGCCGCCCGTGGTCTCGGTGGTCGTGGTCGTCGTGGTCGTCGTTGTGGTGGTTTCCTCCTCGTCCTCGTCCTCGTTCTCGTCCTTGTCGTCGATCTCCGTCTTCTTGGTGTTGTTGGTGCCGTAGAACTTCCAGACGCTGTTGTTCTTGTAGGTGGGCGCCGTTCCGGTCGCAAACTCCTCGCGCTCGGTACCGGTCAGAACGGTATTCATAAACCGCTTAAAGACAGGCAGGTTGGTGCTGTCGCCCAGCAGGTCAGTGCCGTATTTTTGGATGGGGATTTCGCCCGCGGAATAGCCGGTCCACAGGGCGCACGCCAGCTGCGGGGTATAGCCGCAGAACCACAGGTTGGTGGTGTTGTCGGTGGTGCCCGTTTTGCCGGCATAGGGCTGGTTGACGCTCAGGGCGCCAGCAGCGCCCGTACCGCCGCCCTGCATGACGCCGGACAGAACATCGGTGACCGCGGCGGCCTCGCCCTCGGTGAGCACCTGTGAGGGATTGTCGGTGTGCTGGTACAGCACCGAACCGGTACGAGAGTCAATCTCGGTGATGGCGATCGGCTGGCGATAGTAGCCGCCGTTGGCAAACGTCGCGTAGGCGGCAGCCATCTCGAGCGGCGAGATCGAGCCGGTGCCGAGCGTCATGACGGGAACGTCCTCGATGTTGTCCTTGGCGGGATCGATGCCGAGCTTTTTGACGAGCGAGATGATCTTGCTGTTGCCGACGGCTTCCGCCACCTGGATGTAGCCGGTGTTGGAGGAGTATGCCGTTGCCTGCTTAAGCGTGATGTTGCCATAGCTATGGTTGGCGTAGTTTTGGACCTCGGTCGTGGTGCCCTTAGCCTTGAGCGGCGAGTTGCAGTTGAGGGTGACGTTGGGGTTCATGCCGTTTTGGATGGCAGTTGCCAGCGTAAAGGCCTTAAACGTGGAGCCAACGGGGCGCTTCGCCGTAGCGTGGTTCACATGGTTCTCGTCGGCGTTGTAGTCGTAGCCGCCCACCATGCACTTGATGTAGCCGGTCTTGGGGTCGACGACGACCATGCCCATGTCCAGGCCGTCGAGCGAGAGCGTGTCGAGCTGCTCGCGGACGGCATTCTCTGCTACCTGCTGCATCGTGGGGTCGATGGTGGTCTTGACGGTCAGGCCGCCCTTAAAGAGCACGTCGGTCGAGAACTCCTGCTCCAGCAGCTGCTTAACATAGGCGACAAAGTAGGGCTGCGAGTATACGTCGACGCCGCTGCCCGAGATTTCGGTCACGTTGAGGGTGATGGGCTCGGCCTGTGCGGCATCGTGCTCCTCCTGGGTGATGTGGCCCAGGCGCAGCATGTTGTCGAGGACCTTGTTGCGACGGGACAGCGCTAGGTCGGGGTTGACCGTGGGGTCGTACTGCGAGGGCGAGTTGGGAAGGCCGGTGAGCAGCGCCGCCTCGCTCAGGGTGAGGTCTGCGGCGCTCTTGGACAGGTAGGTCTCGGCGGCGGCCTCAATACCGTAGGCGCCGTGACCGTAATAGATGGTGTTGAGGTACATCATGAGGATCTCGTCTTTGGAGTACATGTCTTCCATCTTGATGGCGATGTAGGCCTCGCGCACCTTACGCTCGATGGTCGAGTCGAACTGCTCCTCCTGCAGGATGGTGTTGCGCACCAGCTGCTGGGTGATAGTCGAGGCGCCTTCGTGTCCGCCGCCGAGGGTTGCCACCGCAGCACGCGCGATACCCCACAGGTCGATACCGCCGTGCTCGTAGAAGCGCTCGTCCTCGACGTCAACGGTGCCCTGCAGCACGTAGGGGGAGACCTCGTCCTTGGTGATGGACTTACGGTTTTGCGTGTAGAAGCTCGCGATCTTGTTGCCGTTGCAGTCGACGATCTCGGTGGGCTCGCTCACCAGATACGCGTTGGCGTCGGTGTAGTCGGGCAGATCGGACAGCCAGCGGTTGACGTTGCCGACCATGCCGATGCCAAATGCCACGCCCGCAATCAGCAGAAAGCCCAAAAACGAGAGCAGGATTATGGGCAGAGCATGCGTCTTTGAACGGCTGCGTCCCTGTCGTTGGCGAGGACCCATATATTGACCTCCAGGTATGTCGTGCCGGACGGTGGATGTGCCGTCTGGGCAGGATGGACATAAGTTATTACACGATAAACCAAACGGGGCGCGCGAGGCCTCGTGTATGCTGGAAGACGGCATTTTTCAGAGTGAATGCATACCTTGGTAAGGAGTTTGTCGATGGCGATTCGGGCGATGGGGCCGAGCGGACAATACGAGACTGGATTGGATGCTGCCGGTGCGGCGCTGCCCGAACTGCTGGCGCCGGCGGGCGGACTCGACCAGATGCTTGCGGCCATCGCCGCGGGTGCCGATGCCATCTATGCGGGGTTGGGCGGCTTTAACGCCCGCGTGAGCGCGCATGGCTTTACGGATGACGAGTTTGCGCGCGGCTGCGCCGTGGCGCATGCCCATGGCGTGCGTGTGTACGTAACGCTCAACGTGTTCGTGTTTGACGATGAGTTGTCCGACGCGGTGGCGTTGGGAGCTCATGCACTGGAGCTGGGCGCCGATGCTCTGATTGTCGCCGATGCCGGGCTGGCTTGTGTACTGCGCACGGCGATTCCCGGGATCGAGATTCACCTGTCCACGCAGGCGGGCGCTCATAGCGAAGGCGCCGTGCGGCTTGCCGCCGATGAGCTGGGGGTCGAGCGCGTGACGACGGCACGCGAGCTGACGGTCGACGAGATTGCGGCGCTATGTGCCACGGGCATGCCCATCGAGGTATTCTGCCACGGTGCGATTTGCATCGGCTATTCGGGGGCGTGCGAGTTCTCGGCCCTGCGGCGTGGGCGCTCGGCGATGCGCGGCGACTGCACGCAGCCGTGCCGTCTGGCGTACGACCTGGTGGACGAGGCGGGGCAGAGCGTTGTCGCCGTCGAGGGAGATCGCCTGCTGTGCCCGCGTGACTATCTGGGTATTGCGCATCTGCCCGAGCTTGTAGATGCCGGCGTGGCGTCGCTCAAGATCGAGGGGCGCATGAAGAACCCCGATTACGTATTCAACGTGGTGCGGGTGTGGCGCCGGGCACTCGATATGCTGCGCGACGGCGCGTGGGACCTCGATGCCGTGGAAGAGCTTGAACGCGAGCTGGGGAGGTCGTTTAACCGTGGGTTTACCGATGCGTACCTGCGAGGGCGTTCGGGTGCCGAGCTGATGAGCTTTGAGCGCGCAATTAACCAGGGCGTGCGCGTGGGGCGTTTGGTCGCTGTGGGCCACGAAGAGGTGACCGTTGAGTTCGACGCCGCCGTGGCGGCGGGTGACACGCTCGAGATTCGGTTCTATCCGGGTGTCGACGCGCGTCCCGATGTGCCCAAGCGCTGGCCGCAGGTGCCCTGCCCGGTGGATGCCGCAGCGGGGAAACGCGTCGTCGTGCATTGCAAGCGTAAGGTGGACGCGGGCTGCGAGGTATACCTGATTCGCAGCGCCGGCGTGTTGGATCAGACGGCGGCGGTGTTGGAGCGCATGCGGGCCGAGGCGGATGCGATTGCGCCCGTTGCGCGTGCCGTTGAGGTGCTGCCCTTTGAGGGCGTTGCGGTGGATGGCGGTGCGTCGACGGAGTTGGTGGAGTGCGCGGTTCCCACTCGCATGGTTTTTGCTTGGCAGCTGATGGATGCCGACCCGCGCGGAGAACTCGATTTGTCCGACGCCGTTGTGGTGCTTGACGAGGTGTGCCGCACGGGTGACGCTGACCGGACCCGCTCACTGATGCAGCGTGCCGGGCGCATCGTCTGCCGCAACCTGGGGCAGGTGGCGATCGCTCGCGAGCTGGGCGTGACGTTTGACGTGGCGGCGCCGGTGTTCTGCGCCAATCGGGCCACGCTTGCCTGGCTGCGCGGGCTTGGCGCGAGGTGGGTATACTTGCCTGCCGAGTTGCTCAACAATGATAGGGGGCGTATTGCCGAGCTGGCTGCTGAACCCGGCGTCTTGGGTCCGGTCGACGCCGACCGTCCCGAGCTTATGGTGTGCGAGCACTGCCTGCTGACCGCCGAGGGCGTCTGCGCCACCGATGTGACGGGGCAGGTCCGTTGCCGCGACTGCTTGCGTCGTCGGCAGGTGCGCTATCTGGTCGAGCGTGACGGCACGCGTCTGCCAGTTGCCATCGACGCTTGCGGCAGGACGAGGATTTTCCTGTCGTAGGTGCCGCGTCGCGTCAGTTTGTTATCATAAGAGAGTTTATGGACTTCCAGCACCGCCGTTTTCGGCGAGGGTGCTATAGCAAAAGGAGGATACCCAATGCTGTCTGTTGACGAGCAAATGCGTATCATCACCTCGGGCGCCGCGCAGATCGTTCCCGAGGCCGACCTTCGCAAGAAGCTTGAGAAGGGCGAGCCCCTCAATATCAAGCTCGGCGTCGATCCCACCAGCCCCGACCTGCACCTTGGCCATGCCGTGCCGCTGCGCAAGATGCGTCAGTTCCAGGACCTGGGCCACAACGTCACCCTCATCATCGGCAACGGTACCGCGTTGATTGGCGACCCTTCGGGCAAGAATTCCACCCGTCCGCAGCTTTCGCAGGAGCAGATCGAGGCCAACGCCGAGACCTACGTGAGCCAGGCCATGAAGATCCTGGATCCCGAGAAGACCACCATCGTGCACAACGGTGACTGGATCCTTTCGATGGATCTGGCCGGTCTGCTGCAGGTGTGCTCCAAGTTCACCGTCGCCCGCATCCTCGAGCGCGACGACTTTACCAAGCGCTACCAGTCTCAGACGCCGATCGCCCTGCATGAGTTCCTGTATCCCGTGATGCAGGCTTTCGACTCCGTGCAGATCAAGGCCGACGTCGAGATGGGCGGCACCGATCAGCTCTTCAACCTGCTCGCTGGCCGTGAGCTCATGGAGAAGATGGGCATGGAGCCGCAGATCGCGCTCACCATGCCGCTGCTCGAGGGCACCGATGGCGTGCGCAAGATGTCCAAGTCCTATGGCAACTACATCGGCCTGACCGACGCTCCCAAGGATATGTTCGGCAAGACCATGTCCATCCCCGACGAGATGATCGGCAAGTACTATCGTCTGGCCAGCTCGCTCACCCCGGCCGAGGTCGACAAGATCGACGCCGCCCTGGCCGATGGTTCTGCCGACCCCTACGAGCTCAAGCGCGCTCTGGGCCGCGACCTGTGCGACACCTACCACGGCGCCGGCGCCGGAGACGAGGCTCAGGCCGAGTTCGACCGCGTGTTCAAGGAGGGCCAGCTTGCCGACTTCCCCGAGAAGCATGTCGAGCTGACCGTCAACGACGAGGGCCAGATCTACCTCGCCGGCCTGCTCAAGGACTTGGGCCTTTCGGCGAGCGCCGGCCAGGCTCGTCGCGATATCGACGGCGGTGGCGTCAAGATCAACGGCAAGGCCGTGGCTCCCAAGAGCTACAACATCGATCCCAGCGCCCTCAAGCTGGGCGACACCCTCTCCGTGGGCAAACGCAAGGGCTTCAAGTTGATTTAGTTCCGCCGTTCTACCGAACGGCGGACCGGCCGACGCTGCGCGGGCCGCATTTGGACAATCTGACGTTCAACTTCAAGGGCGCGACCAGAAGGTCAGCGCCCTTTCGTTTCACGTCACCTTGTCTCAAATGCGACCCGCTCGCTGGCGATGCCAAAACATCGGCGTTTTTGTTGTCGGGACGGCAGTTAGTAGTCGTCGAGTAGTCATTGGTGCTCAGCGGCAGTCCCCATTGCACCAAGTGGCGTGTGCCGTTAAGCGGAGGGGCGTATTGTTGGCCCATCGTTTGGGCATACAATGGCTATGAGCATGCTGCGGTGAAGGCTTGTCCGCTCCGCAGCTTTTTTCTACGGTTAAAGGAGTATGTATGTCCGTTGAGGTCATGAGGACTGTGATCGAGGCCGCCGAGGGCCGCGTGCCCGTCGACACGCTGTTTACCAATGCACAGATCGTCGACGTGTATGGCCAGCGCGTGGCGCCCGGTAGCGTTGCCGTCAAGGACGGTGTGATCGTCGGCGTGCTCTACGATGGTCGCGACGATGCCGCTGGCACCTATGAGGCAACTGAGGTCATCGACTGCCAGGGTCGCTATCTCGCTCCCGGTTTTATTGACGGGCATCTGCATATCGAGTCTTCGAACATCCGTCCCGCCGAGTATGCTCGCATGGCCGCGACGCGCGGTACTACCACCGCCATTGCCGACAGCCACGAGATTGCTAATGTGGCGGGCCTGGACGGCCTGCGCTTTATGATTGAGGACGGCCGCCGCGCACCCATCTCCATCAAATACATGATGCCTTCGTGCGTGCCCGCGCTGCCCGACGAGCAGGCCGGTGCCGTTATTTCTGCTGCCGATATGCAGGCGTTTTTTGCCGAGCATCCAGGCGATGTCTTTGGTCTGGGCGAAATGATGAACCTGCCGGGCGTCTTTATGGCCGACCCCGAGACTTGCGCTCGCATCGATGCTGCCAACCAGACGCCGTCCAAGCAGGTTGACGGCCACGCGCCGCTCGTTGCCGGCAAGGACCTCAACGCCTATGCCGCGGCGGGTATTATCGCCGACCACGAGTCGACGATTCCCGAGGAGGCGCTCGATAAACTGTCCCGCGGCATGTATGTGATGCTGCGTGAGGGCACGTGCAGCCACGATCTGGCCAATTTGTCCCCGATGCTGCTGGAAAACCCCGCCCGCGCCCGCCGCTGCTGCTTTGCGACCGACGACCGCGCTCCCTCCGACGCGCTTTCGACCGGCATGATCGACAATGCCTGCCGCGTGGCCATCGAGGCTGGCGTCGACCCGGTGGTCGCCATCTCCATGGCGTCCCTTTCCACGGCTGAGGCATTTGGCCTGGACCACGGCTGTCGCGACCCGCATGAGCTCCGCGGCGCGATCGCCCCAGGCAAGCGTGCCGACCTGCTGGTGCTCAACGACCTGACGTTTGCCACAGCTCCGCATCGCGTGTATGCCGCCGGTGCCCTGGTGGCGCAGGATGGCACCTTTGTGGGCGAGGTCGCGCCCGAGACGGCCGAGGTCGCAGCCCTTGCCGATGAGCTGCGCGCTTCCGTTAAGCTGCCGAAGCTTTCGCTCGACGTGTTTGACTATGCCTTTAAGCCGGGCGAGGCCGTTATCGATGTCATCCCGGGTATGGCTATCACGGGTATGGCCCGCCCCGAGAGCGCCGAGGACTTGCGCCGCATTATGCTGATCGAGCGCCATGGCCGTGGCGTGTCGCTGCAGGCCGAGGGCGCCGATGGCGACGGCCCCGCTGGCCTGGGCCTGGTCGGCAAGCATATCGGTCGCGGCTGGGTGCGCGGTTTCACCATCACCGGTGGTGCCATTGCCTCCACGATCGGCCACGACTCGCACAACGTGTGCGTGGTGGGCGATAACGCTGCCGATATGATGGCTGCCGTTGAGGCCGTGGGCCAGGGTGGTCACGTGCTGGTGCGTAACGGCGAGGTCGTGGCGCGCATTCCGCTGGCGCTCGGTGGCCTGATGAGCGAAGGCACGGCCGAGGACGTTGCCGCGCAGCACGACGACTTTATGGTCAAGGCGCGCGCCATGGGTATTGAGCCGCCGCTCGACCCCATCATGGGCATCATCTTCCTGCCCCTGCCGGTCATCCCGACGCTCCGCATCCGCCCCGAGGGCATGTTCGACGTCACAACCTTCACCTACGCCGACTAGTCATCGGGGATGTTCTTAAACGACTAGTCATCGGGGACGCTCTTTGGCGGGCTGCCTGACGCCGCGACCGTAGGACCTCTGGCATGTGTGAGCTATTTGCCAGGTCCTTGTAACGTTTACTCCCGCGGAGTCTTATTTGAGCTCCCTTTGGGTACGTTGGAATCGGATACACGTTCGATTCCAACAAGCCCGAAGGGAGCTTTTCCATGTTTAAACTGATTGCATCCGATATGGACGGCACACTGCTTGACGAAAACGGCCAGGTGCCTCCCGAGACCTACGAACTGATTCTGGCGCTACACGAGCATGGCGTGCATTTCGCCGCATCGTCAGGTCGTCGCTACGATCGCCTGTGCGAGTTCTTTGCGCCCGTTCGCGACAAGATGGACTTTGTCGCCGCTAACGGCGCCCAGGTCTACGCCGACGGTAAGATGGTAGACCGTGAGGTGTATTCCCACCTAGCGATTCGAAGGCTCGCCCAAGCCGTCAGGACGTTTCCCAATCTGCATCTTGCGCTATTTGATCGAACCAAGTCCTTCCTGCTCGATGACGAGTGCAAGTTCGTGCGTGAGGTCGATAAGGACCTTCCCAATGCCGAGCGCATTTGGGAGCTGCCCGATCCCAGCGTAAATATCATCAAAGCGAGTATCTTTTGCGACGACAGTGCGGTTATGGACAGCGCGTACGTGCTACAGCGCGAACTTGGTCAGCTCTTTACTTTTGCACCTTCGGGCAACGCGTGGATCGATGCCATGCAGCCTGGTGTGTCGAAGGCCTCGGGTATCGCGCAGCTCGCGGAGCATTACGGCATTGGTCGCGACGAGGTCATGGCGTTTGGCGACTCGATGAACGACTACGAGATCATTCGCTTTGTCGGCACGGGCTGCGCGATGGAAAACGCGCGCCCCGCGCTTAAAGCGGTGGCCGATCGCGTGGTGGGTTGTAACCGCGACCACGCCGTCCAGCAGGAGCTCCGTCGCGTGCTGGAGAGTCTCTCCTAATCCGGCAGATGGGGACGTTCCTTTTCTGCCGACAGTGGGGGACAGTCCTTGCAGCTTTTTGCGAAGAGTGTCCCCAACGACTAGTCGTTTAAGAACGTCCCCAATGACTGACCAATGACTAGGCAAGGGCGGCCATGATGGTGCGGGCGACGCCGTCGTGGTCGTTGTCGTATTCGGTGATGGCGTCGGCGGCCTCGCGGTCTTCGGACTCGGCGTTGATCATGGCCATGCCGTGGCCCGCTGCCTGCAGCATGGGGATGTCGTTGATGTTGTCGCCGAACGCCCAGGCGTCGGCGAGACGCTTGCCCAGGTATTCGCATAGCCACGTGAGGGCCGTCCCCTTGGTGGCGCCCTCGCCCATGACCTCGATATTCATGGCGTACGAACGCGTGACCTCAATGCCTCCGAGCGTGTCGAGCGCCGTCGCGATGGCGTCGCGATCGGCCGGGTTGTGCCAGTACATGGCGATACGTTCGAGCGTCTCGACCTCGTCGATCTTGCTGTCGATATCCATGTCGATCGGCGTTCGTGTGCGCTTGAGTGAAGCCGCGATGTGGGGGTCACCGCCGCAGAACTCATCCAGGCGCCCGTATAGCGAGCGGGGGAGGAAGCACTGTCCATCCGCGAAGATATCGAAGGTCACATCGTGGCCGGCGGCAATGCGATGGATGCGGTGGGCAATGCCGCAATCGAGCGGTCGGCTCAAAATGCGCGTAGCACGTGAGGTGTCGGTGGGCGTATCTTCGTCGAGCCGCCAGACGCTGGCGCCGTTGGCGCAGACCGCGTAGTGCACGGCGGGATGGGCGAGAATGGGCTCAAAGATGCCCGACAGCGGGCGCCCCGTGCAGGGAACAAACTCGATGCCACGACGTGCGAGCTCGTCGAGCATTGCCCAAGTGGCGTCGCTCATCTGCTTATCGCTCGTCAGCAGCGTCCCATCCATATCGGAAAACACAATCATTCGTTGCGATCCTTTCTACTGGCATAAAAAGCGTGGCCGAGGGCGGTGATGCCCTGGTCACGCTCGGGTTCTATAACGGTCTGCGTCCTAACGATCGGCGAGCGGCTTGTACTCCAGCGGCTCGATAACCGGGCGATACGCGGGACGGATGATACGGTGCGCGCAGAAGAGCTCTTCCATGCGGTGCGCAGACCAGCCGGCCATGCGGGCGACGGCGAACAGCGGCGTAAAGAGCGTCTCGGGCACGCCGAGCATCTTGTAGATAAAGCCCGTGTACAGGTCGATGTTGGCGCAGATGGGCTTGGTCATGCCGTGATCGCGCATCACTTGCGGGGCCAGGCGCTCGATGCGCTCGATGAGCGCGAACTCCTCGCCCAGGTCCTTCTTGGCGGCAAGCGTGCGCGCGTAACGGCGGCACACCTCGGCACGCGGGTCGCTCAGCGTGTAGACGGCGTGGCCCATACCGTAGATGAGGCCCGTGCCGTCGAAGGCCTGCTTGTCGAGAATCTTGCCCAGGTAGGCCGCGACCTCGTCCTCGTCCTCCCAATTGGAGACATGCGCACGGATGTCCTCGTGCATGGACACGACCTTGGCGTTGGCGCCGCCGTGGCGCGGGCCCTTGAGCGAGCCGATAGCCGCGGCGTAGGCGGAATACGGGTCGGTGGCCGAGGAGGACAGCACGCGGCAGGCAAACGTGGAGTTGTTGCCGCCGCCGTGCTCGGCATGCAGCATGAGCATCACGTCGAGCAGCATCGCCTCATCGTGAGTGAACGCCATGCCGCCGCGCAGGACCTGTAGGATGGTCTCGGCGGTGGAGAGACCGGGCGTAGGGTGCGGCACGTGAACCTCGGAGCCGCGAAGCTTGGCGACCGAGGCCATGTGTGCGAAGGCGGCGATGCGCGGGAGACGTGCGAGCATGGAAATGGCGACGTCGATTTCGTGCTCAGGCGTGATCACGTCTGGTTCGGCATCGAAGGCGTAGAGCAGCAGTACGGCGCGCTGGAGCACGTTCATGATGCTCGACGACACCGTGGTCATAGGGAACTCTTTAACGTACTCGTCGCTCAGATGTCTAAAGGCGTCCAGGCGCTCGCAAAAGCCGTCGAGCTCTTCCTTGCTGGGCAGCGAGCCCGTGATAAGCAGATAGGCGACTTCTTCGTAGCCGTAGCGATTCTCGGCCTGGGCATTGTTGACCAGATCCTCGATGCTGTAGCCGCGAAGCGTGAGTTTGCCCTGATCGGGCACGACCTTTCCGTCGACCTTGTTGTAGCCGTGCACATCCGAGATACGAGTGAGGCCCGCGACCACGCCCGAGCCGTCGGCATTGCGCAGGCCGCGCTTGACATTGTGCTCGACAAACAGGTCCTCGTCATAAGGGTCGGTCGGCAGGCCGTGGTAGAGGCTTTCGCTCTCAGACGAAATCTGGCGGCTTGCTTCGTAATCCAGAACCAGTCGGCTCAAGTGGTCATCGAAGCGGTAATAGATTTTCTTGGCGTCGTAGGCCATGCGCGCTCCTCTCCGGTCCGCTTTGGGGCCGCGCGCTTGGACGATATGACGTCAAGCTGCCCCGAGCGGCTTGTTCGCTACAGGCGGTACATAAAGTTAAAGACGTCCTCGCGCTGAATGGACACGTTGACGCCCGAAAGCTCGCCTGCCTCGGCCAGGGCCTTCTGCAGCTCGGCGAAGTCGAGCTTGGACTCGGCGGTGTCGGCCAGCATGGTCATGGTGAAGATGTCCTCGATAATGGACTGCGTAATGTCGCGGATGTCGACGTTGGCCTCGCCCAGAACACGGGTGACGCCGGCGACGATACCGGGGCGGTTCTTGCCAAGGACGGTGATGACGATGCGGGAGGACGAGATCTCGGCCATGGGAAACCCTTTCGCGTGGTTGCGGCGCGCGGGGCGCTCCGCTACGGTACAGTGTTCATCATTGTACCTGTCTGGCGCAAAAAAGGCGCGCTCGCTGCGGCGTTACATGCCTGCAACATGAGCGTAAGGGGGAAGGCCGTACGGGGAAGAGCCGTCTGGCGCGTGTCCGGCTCGTGTTGGGTTGATTTCCGATCTCAGCCGAACACATTGAGCGGACAGGCCGTTCCCGCAGTCAGCCGAACGCCTCCGACGGCTGATTCCGAACTGGAAGCGGAGGGCATCCCCGCCCTTCGGTAGGGGATACCGCTCCGCGGCGCATGCCGCGGGCGGCGCTCCTATCGGACCACCGTGACCTCAGTTGGGATGGGCCCAGCACTGCCGCGTACTCGGTGAGCTAGAGCCAACTGTTCGTCTTCACGTCGCGTATGGCGATATTTCGGTCGTCCGGCTCGGTGATGCCGTAGCCGAACGCCTGGAGCGTCTCGATGGGCTCCTGGATCCTCTGTTGGAACATGGGACCCGGATCGACCCTCGGCCCGAGGTGCCCGCGCCAAAGGCACGGCGTGGCGCGCAGCATGTTTGAAGGATGGGAGGCTCATTAGAAGCATTCCGCAAGATGATGCTGCGCCGAAGTCTCCTGGATCCCATTTCGCAAAGCCTGCCGGACGCGCCGAGGGTGCGCTAAGCACGTATCGGCGACTCTACGAAAAGGGCGGGTAGAAATGCAAGTTAAAAATCTATGTGGCCAATGTGATACCGTTGAACCCGCATATCGATACCGCTCAGCCATTCGCCTCGCCCCCGTCGC